>NZ_JADNKB010000035.1:0-1172 GCF_015555225.1 Clostridium sp. D46t1_190503_E9 | reverse complement strand
CTCAATAAAAAGTTTAATCTCTTCGCTCAAATTACTTTGAGTCTTAATTTTAAGACGTCTAAAAGAATTGCTGGTTTATTTTACTTAACTTATTTTCTGTTCAATTTTCAAAGACCATTTTCTCCATCGCTCTCAAGCGACTTCCTTATCTTATCACTTATGCATTTCATTGTCAACAGTTTTTTATTTTTTTAACTTGCTGATGTATTTGCCTTAGCGACATAAAATATAATATCATCAATATTAACATAATATTATCTTAAAAATAGTAATTATTCTATATTATATTTATTATACTCTATTTTTCTTATATTTTCTTAATTTATATTATATTGATATACAAGGTAATGTTTATTTACTTTTTCAGATTATTCAGAGTATATTTCAATATCAACATCAATAATTAATGCATATTCTAACCATTTTTAGATTATAAAATTCCTTTATATTAAAACTTTCTAATATCTTCATATACATTTAAAATCTGTGTAGTAAACATAAAAAATCTTATTCTAAGCTCTTTAAGGCTAGCTAAGTGCTATACACAAATAAATTATATGTCCAATAGATATAACTTTATTTTTTATAATCTAATATCTTTTACGTAAATTCTTCAAATTAATGAAAATCAATTATGTTGATAATTACTATTTATTAATATATAATGTTGTTTATATTGAGATATATAAAAAGGAGTGTATTAAATGAATTCACAAGAAAAAAATAATAATAAATCACAAGAGGTAGTAGCCCCTAAGAAAGTTAAATATCAATGCCTACACACAACAGAAGCTAAAGAATGTACTTGTATAAGAAGCAAAGGCTTAGTTTTAACAAAATAATTCGATAATTTAATATATAAAATTAAATTAAAATAAAATTATATAACAAAAAAAGACTTAAGAATAAATTCTTAAGTCTTTTTTAATGACCTGGCAACGTTCTACTCTCCCACACAGTCTCCCATGCAGTACCATCGACGCTGTAGAGCTTAACTTTCCTGTTCGGAATGGAAAGGAGTGTTTCCTCTACGCCATCATCACCAGATTTCAGAGTGTTCTCTGAAAATTGCACATGAATTAATTTTAAGCCTGTTTTTTATTGGTCAAGCCCTCGACCTATTAGTATCAGTCAGCTAAATATGTTACCACACTTACACCTCTGACCTATCA
>NZ_JADNKB010000034.1:0-1461 GCF_015555225.1 Clostridium sp. D46t1_190503_E9 | reverse complement strand
TAAACTGATACCTATGTCAAGGACATTATAAAAAAAGGGTTATGCACAAAGAAGATGATTTCTGTATTGAACAGGGGTCATCTTTTTTTGATCCCATTTATATCTGTAGTTATTATAATAAATTATATATTTATTAATTTTGCTTTTAAGTTCTTCATATGAATTACACTTCTTAGATTTAACAGAGTCCTTCAAATGACCAAAGAACGATTCCTGCGGGGCGTTATCCCAACAGTTTCCACGGCGAGACATAGATTGTCCTAAGTTGTTTTCCTTCAGTAAGGCTTGAAATATAGGACTTGTATAATGTGATCCTTGGTCAGAATGGATAAATGCATTAGCAGCTAACTTTACTTTCTTCTGTTTTTTTAGTTTTAATATTGTTTCTGTCGCTATATCCAGAGTGATTCGCTTAGACATATGATGAGTTAATATTTCACCTGTTGAGGCATCTAGAATGGTTGACAAATAAGCCATACCGTTTTCGCCGTATGGCAAATATGTAATATCAGTTAATAAAACTAAACCAGGAGTTTTTTGCTTGAAATTTCTTTCTAAAAGATTTGGCACAATTCTATGTTCTTTAGTTGCTTTTGCTATTTTTTTATAAGGATTAGCTTTTCTATGTGGGCATATAATTTCATATTTTTTCATTATTCGTTGTATCTTTTTTAAGCTATAAATTGCATTATATTCATTTTCTAATATCATTTTAATAGACCTAGAACCTTTCTTGTATCCACGTCGGTTAAAAGCCTTTAAAATTAGATTTTTAGCAAATATGTCTTGGTTGTCACGTTGCTTTCGTATATCTGCTGAATTTATATAATTGTAATATCCCGAGCGTGAAACATCTAAAATCTTGCAAAAATATCCTGTTAACCTTTTAAAATTATTCATTTCAATTGTAGATTTTATTAATTCAAATTTAGTGCTAGTATTCAATTCTTTATTTTTCTTTATCAGCAACCTTTCTTTCTCGTCTAATTTTTTTAATA
This sequence comes from Clostridium sp. D46t1_190503_E9, assembly GCF_015555225.1. Taxonomy (NCBI): domain Bacteria; kingdom Bacillati; phylum Bacillota; class Clostridia; order Eubacteriales; family Clostridiaceae; genus Clostridium; species Clostridium sp. D46t1_190503_E9. The sequence continues at coordinate 463 of NZ_JADNKB010000034.1, read as the reverse complement.
GTTCTACCTGTGCTTCAAGTAGCTTGATTTTAGCTTCTTGTCTTTCTATAATTTCTTCTTTCGTTAATTCGCGATTAACATTGCGGTAACGTGGAGTTCTTGTGGCTTTATCTAAAGCTAGAATACCGCCTTTATCATAGGCTTTCTTCCATCTAGCAGCTGATTCTTCAACTCTTTTAATTCCAATCATAGCTATATCAAATCCATTTTCAGCAAAAATTTTTCGTGCTGGTTTTCCAGAAATATATTCATCTATAAATAATCTTTTGAACTCAAATGTATAAGTTATTGTTGTTTCACTTACTTTAGCTACATATTTATTCTTCTTTAATTTTTCTATATCTTCTCTCGTTAATAAAAATCTACCCATTCAACAACCTCCATCTATTTATTTAATTATATAAAAAATACCTATAGCCATAAACCCTTTTATTTAAGTGTCTAGTCTATAGGTATCAGTTTA
>NZ_JADNKB010000033.1:0-1602 GCF_015555225.1 Clostridium sp. D46t1_190503_E9 | reverse complement strand
TGATAGGTCAGAGGTGTAAGTGTGGTAACATATTTAGCTGACTGATACTAATAGGTCGAGGGCTTGACCAATAAAAAACAGGCTTAAAATTAATTCATGTGCAATTTTCAGAGAACACTCTGAAATCTGGTGATGATGGCGTAGAGGAAACACTCCTTTCCATTCCGAACAGGAAAGTTAAGCTCTACAGCGTCGATGGTACTGCATGGGAGACTGTGTGGGAGAGTAGAACGTTGCCAGGTTATATGGATCTTTAGCTCAGTTGGTTAGAGCAACCGGCTCATAACCGGTCGGCCCGGGGTTCGAGTCCCTGAAGGTCCACCATATTTGGGGGTATAGCTCAGTTGGGAGAGCACTTGCCTTGCACGCAAGGGGTCAAGGGTTCGAATCCCTTTACCTCCACCAAAAGCTACGAAGTAATTCGTAGCTTTTTTTATTATATATATTTATAATAAAATTATAAATATATATTTTAATAATAAATTGAACTAGTTTATGTTTGCGACTCAGGCACCTATGGTCTCTTAGATTGCATATATCTTATCTAGATGTATTTAAAATAACTCTTCAGGAATTTTATAGTTAAGGATTATCCTTGGAAGAGTGTGCATCCAATGTTCTATGAAGGAAATATCAGAAGAAGAAGAATCAGATATAAGTTTTGATTTTGAGATGGTGCATTATATTATTGTAACGCTCATTAGATTCTATTTCAAAAGATGAAAAAGTATGAGCAAAATATACCTTAGTATTAGTTCCATTACATATTTTATTGATAATATTGTTTATAGGCCTATATAATTTTTTTACTATTTTATATGTTTAAAGGTATAATTAATAAGAATTTGAATAGTAAATAGCTCTTAGAAATTTAAGTATTTATTTTTACTCGATTCTGTATTGTAAATTTTATGATCTATATCGATTATCTTACGTTTTGAATTTAATTTTGAGATTAAATAATAACATATATAATCCATTATAGATTTTTTTGTTTTCAATTAGTTAAATTTCATTTTACAACAAGTCATTGTATCATAAATTAAAAGTGGCTATTAAAATTAAATTTATAATTATATGATACTTAAAAGTAATATTTAAATATATATTTTAATATAGATAGATTATTTTAATAGTAATAAATTAAAAATGATTATATCTCATTGCAAAAAAATATTATTTTAAATTACGTATATATAAAATAATAATAGAGAAAATAATATTATAAAATGTAAAATTGATAATAACATTGCCAGGCGTATCATCAATAGAAAATGATAGATATATATAGAAAATAGAAGGAAAATAAGAATAATTTAATTAGAATAATATAAATGTTTAAAACTTGGTTGCATTTACATGTTAAGATAAATCTCGTCGCTAAGGGATGTGACGAAACAAGTCAAAAAAACTTTGAAAAAAGTTGTTGACAAGTAATGAAACAAATGATAAGATAAGAAAGTCGCTTGAGAGCGATGAAGAAAATGGTCTTTGAAAATTGAACAGAAAATAAGTTAAGTAAAATAAACCAGCAATTCTTTTAGACGTCTTAAAATTAAGACTCAAAGTAATTTGAGCGAAGAGATTAAACTTTTTATTGAG
>NZ_JADNKB010000031.1:1356-2912 GCF_015555225.1 Clostridium sp. D46t1_190503_E9 | reverse complement strand
AGGTCAAGCTACAAAGGGCGCATGGTGAATGCCTTGGCATCAGGAGCCGATGAAGGACGTGATAAGCTGCGATAAGCTTCGGGTAGGCGCACATAGCCAGTGATCCGAAGATTTCCGAATGAGGGAACTCACATGGGAAACCCCATGTATCCTGTAGTGAATAAATAGCTGCAGGAAGGTAAACCTAGGGAACTGAAACATCTAAGTACCTAGAGGAAGAGAAAGAAAAATCGATTTTCTTAGTAGCGGCGAGCGAAAGGGAAAGAGCCCAAACCAGAGATTTATCTCTGGGGTTGCGGACAGAACATTAAATAAACTAATTTGTAACCGAAGACAACTGGAAAGTTGTGCCGTAGAGTGTAATAGCCACGTAGGTGAAACGAAGAGGTTTAGAGTTCTGATCCAGAGTACCACGAGACACGTGAAACCTTGTGGGAAGCAGGGAGGACCACCTCCCAAGGCTAAATACTACCTGATGACCGATAGTGAAGCAGTACCGTGAGGGAAAGGTGAAAAGAACCCCGGGAGGGGAGTGAAATAGAACCTGAAACCGTGTGCCTACAACCGGTCAAAGCCCCTTATGAGGGTGATGACGTGCTTTTTGTAGAACGAGCCAACGAGTTACGGTATGTAGCAAGGTTAAGTACTTAAGGTACGGAGCCTAAGGGAAACCGAGTCTTAATAGGGCGACTAGTTGCATGCCGTAGACCCGAAACCGGGTGACCTATCCATGGCCAGGTTGAAGCGGGGGTAAAACCCCGTGGAGGACCGAACCACGTTGCTGTTGAAAAAGCATGGGATGAGCTGTGGATAGCGGAGAAATTCCAATCGAACTCGGAGATAGCTGGTTCTCCTCGAAATAGCTTTAGGGCTAGCGTCGGATATGAGTAATGGAGGTAGAGCACTGAATGGGCTAGGGGGCATATCGCTTACCGAACCTTATCAAACTCCGAATGCCATATACTATGAGTCCGGCAGTCAGACTACGAATGATAAGATCCGTGGTCAAAAGGGAAAAAGCCCAGATCGTCAGCTAAGGTCCCAAAGTGTAAGTTAAGTGGTAAAGGATGTGGGATTTCTAAGACAACTAGGATGTTGGCTTAGAAGCAGCCACTCATTTAAAGAGTGCGTAATAGCTCACTAGTCGAGAGATCCTGCGCCGAAAATGTCCGGGGCTCAAACTTACCACCGAAGCTACGGGCTCAAGTTTACTTGAGCGGTAGAGGAGCGTCGTAATCGGGCTGAAGTCGTACCGTAAGGAGCGGTGGACTGATTACGAGTGAGAATGTTGGCATTAGTAGCGAGATGTAAGTGAGAATCTTACAGGCCGAAAATCTAAGGTTTCCTGGGGAAGGCTCGTCCGCCCAGGGTTAGTCGGGACCTAAGCCGAGGCCGAAAGGCGTAGGTGATGGACAATTGGTTGATATTCCAATACCACTATTATCGTTATTATCGATGGTGTGACGGAGAAGGATAGGATGTGCTAGCGATTGGAAATGCTAGTCTAAGCATTTAGGGAGTTAAAGTAGGCAAATCCGCTTTAACAATTCTGAGAT
>NZ_JADNKB010000031.1:0-1335 GCF_015555225.1 Clostridium sp. D46t1_190503_E9 | reverse complement strand
ACCGAAGTATCTGATTCCATGCTTCCAAGAAAAGCATCTAGAGAGAGAAGTAGTGCCCGTACCGCAAACCGACACAGGTAGATGAGGAGAGAATCCTAAGGCCATCGGAAGAATTGCAGTTAAGGAACTAGGCAAATTGACCCCGTAAGTTCGCGAGAAGGGGTGCCTGTGAGAGCAGGCCGCAGAGAATAGGCCCAAGCAACTGTTTAGCAAAAACACAGGTCTCTGCTAAAGCGTAAGCTGATGTATAGGGGCTGACGCCTGCCCGGTGCTGGAAGGTTAAGGGGAACACTTAGCGCAAGCGAAGGTGTGAACTTAAGCCCCAGTAAACGGCGGCCGTAACTATAACGGTCCTAAGGTAGCGAAATTCCTTGTCAGGTAAGTTCTGACCCGCACGAATGGCGTAATGACTTGGGCACTGTCTCAACTGCAAATCCGGCGAAGTTGTAGTGCGAGTGAAGATGCTCGCTACCCGCGATTGGACGGAAAGACCCCGTAGAGCTTTACTGTAGCTTAGCATTGAGTTTCGATATTGTCTGTACAGGATAGGTGGGAGACTGAGAAGCTAGGGCGTCAGCCTTAGTGGAGTCACCCTTGGGATACCACCCTGACAGTATTGGGATTCTAACCGGACGCCATGAATCTGGTGACGGGACATTGTTAGGTGGGCAGTTTGACTGGGGCGGTCGCCTCCTAAAAAGTAACGGAGGCGCCCAAAGGTTCCCTCAGAACGGTCGGAAATCGTTCGAAGAGTGCAAAGGCAGAAGGGAGCCTGACTGCGACACCCACAAGTGGAGCAGGGACGAAAGTCGGGCTTAGTGATCCGGTGGTACCTCGTGGGAGGGCCATCGCTCAACGGATAAAAGCTACCTCGGGGATAACAGGCTGATCTCCCCCAAGAGTCCACATCGACGGGGAGGTTTGGCACCTCGATGTCGGCTCGTCGCATCCTGGGGCTGTAGTAGGTCCCAAGGGTTGGGCTGTTCGCCCATTAAAGCGGCACGCGAGCTGGGTTCAGAACGTCGTGAGACAGTTCGGTCCCTATCCGTCGCGGGCGTAGGAAATTTGAGAGGAGCTGTCCTTAGTACGAGAGGACCGGGATGGACTGACCTCTGGTGCACCAGTTGTTCCGCCAGGAGCATAGCTGGGTAGCTAAGTCGGGAAGGGATAAACGCTGAAAGCATCTAAGCGTGAAGCCCCCCTCAAGATGAGATTTCCCATAGCATAAGCTAGTAAGACCCCTTGAAGAACACAAGGTTGATAGGTCAGAGGTGTAAGTGTGGTAACATATTTAGCTGACTGATACTAATAGGTCGAGGGCTTGACCAATAAAAA
>NZ_JADNKB010000030.1:0-3643 GCF_015555225.1 Clostridium sp. D46t1_190503_E9 | reverse complement strand
CCCCTGTTCAATACAGAAATCATCTTCTTTGTGCATAACCCTTTTTTTATAATGTCCTTGACATAGGTATCAGTTTATTTCGTTAGCCCCTTTATAAAAACAAGAGATTAACTTTTTAAGTCAATAAAGCTTGCTCCAAATTGGATAAATTTTATATTAAATAGATTTTTGAGATTGCGCTTTTTTTATAAAAAATCTAGTAGGACTGTATATGAAGTTACAGTCCTACTAGATTTTCCAGTGCTCTTTAAATTTTAGAACTTCATTTAAACTTTTAGTAGACATTTGTTGAGTTAACACTAGTTCATCTTCAAGTTCAGTCATCCTCTTTCCTAGGACTTGATCTAATACAGATAAATCGTCTTGAAGTTTATCAATTACATTAAATTTCTCAGATATTATATTTAATACATGAGTAATATCATTTTTAAATTTATCTTGCTCAGATTTCATAACTTGAACTTCAGTTTGAAGTAAGGCTAAGTTGTGACTAGTGTTTAAGATAATATTTTTCATTTGGTTTAATATTTTAGGTAATTGCTTAAGCATTTCATTTGTCTCTTGTAATGTAAAATCAGTATTATCTTTTATGTGAGATGTTATACTTCCTAAATTTAAAATTTGATCTTCCAACATTTATCACCTCTTTATAATATATGCTTTTAAATATATTAGGTACATACAAAATAAAAAAAGTCAAAATGATGGTTTAAATATGTATTAATTACTAGTTTATAATTATTTATATTTTTCAATCTTTAATAATATAAATAATATATATGATAAATAAGTTTGAGTGCTTAAATAATCACTGCTATTAAAATAGAACTTAATTTATTGTATAATAGTATATAGTCTGAAATATGATATCTTAAGAAAAAAGTGTATTAATTTTTATACAACTATATTTATGGAGGAATCAATTTGGAAACTAATGCTAATATAGTAGAAAAGGTAGATTTAAAGATAAAAAAGCCTAAAAAATTTATAGTTATTATGCATAATGATGATTTTACAACTATGGAATTTGTAGTTGCAATTTTAAATGATATTTTTAATAAGAATATGGAAGAAGCTAACAAAATAATGATGGAAGTCCATAAAAATGGTAAGGGGGTAGCAGGAATATATCCATATGATATAGCTATATCAAAAGCAACTAAGGCAATGACCCTTGCTAAGGAAGAGGGATTTCCATTTAAGCTTACAGTAGAGGAGGAGTAAAATGGATATTAGTAAAGTAGTTAGAGATATTTTGCTTAGATCATATAGTAATGCAAAAGAAAATAAAAATGAATATGTAACACCAGAGCATCTATTATTAAGTGCACTAGAAGAAGATTATTTTGTTGAGATAATAAAAAAGTTAAATGGAGATGTAGAAGAACTAAAAAGTGATTTAATAAGCTATATAGATGAGTATGTTGACAAGATAGAAGATGGAGAGCCAGAAGAAAGCTTTGGTATTAGAAATATATTAATTGTTGCTACTCAGCAGGCTGCTTTTAGTGAGAAAAATGTTGTTGCACTAGAGCATATAATTGCAGCAATTTATGCACTCAAAGATAGTTATGCAGTATTCTTTCTAGAAAAGCAGGGGATAAATAAGCAAGAATTATTATTTGAACTTTCACATAATAAATCAGAAGAAGAAAATGTATCTAAAGATGCAATAAGAATAATAAGAGCAGATAAAGCTCATGAAAAGCAAAATAAAAGTATAATAAACAGTTATTGTACAAATTTAATAGATGCTGTTTCACAAGAAGAAGGCGATCCTCTAATAGGTAGAAAAGATATAATAGATAGGACAATACAAATACTTTGTAGAAGAACTAAGAATAACCCTGTTCATATAGGAGAGCCTGGAGTTGGGAAAACTGCTATAACATTAGGACTTGCAAAATTAATAAAGGAAGGAAATGTTCCAGATAAACTTAAGAATGCACAAATATTTTCCTTAGATATAGGAACTATACTTGCAGGAACAAAGTATAGGGGAGATTTTGAAGAAAGAATAAAACAAATATTAGATGAAATAAAAACTTATGAAAATCCTATAGTTTATATTGATGAAATTCATAATATAGTTGGAGCAGGAGCACTAAATGGAAGTTCATTAGATGGTGGAAGCTTAATTAAAGGTTATTTATTAGAAGGTAAAATAAGATTTATTGGAGCAACTACATTTGATGATTACAAGAAATACTTTGAAAAAGATAAAGCACTTATAAGAAGATTTCAAGTAATTGAAGTGAAAGAAACTAGTATAAAAGAAACTGTTAAAATATTAGAAGGTATTAGAGAAAATTTTGAAGAATACCATAAAGTAAAGTTTACAAATGAATCTCTAAAGGCAGCGGTTGATTTAAGTGCTAAGTATATTAACGATAGATTTTTACCAGATAAGGCAATTGATATAATAGACGAGGCTGGAGCATATGTAGACATTAATAGAGAAACTTATAAAGATGGAATAGTAGATGAAAGAGTAATTGAAGAAATAATATCTAAAATTTGTCATATTCCTAAGCAAACAATTGAAAATACCGAAATAGAATCACTTAAAATTCTAGAAAGTGAACTTAAGAAAAATATTTTTGGTCAAGATCAGGCAATAGAAGAAGTTACTAGATGCATAAAAATGTCTAGAGCAGGATTAAATGATGATAATAAACCAGTTGCATCTATGTTGTTCGTTGGGCCAACAGGAGTAGGTAAGACTGAAATTGCAAGAGTTTTAGCTAAAACATTGGGTGTTGATTTAGTAAGGTTTGATATGAGTGAGTATGGAGAAAAACATGCTGCATCAAAACTTATAGGGTCTCCTCCTGGATATGTAGGATATGAAGAAGGAGGACTCTTAACAGATACTATAAGGAAGAAACCTAATTGTGTTTTACTTTTAGATGAAATAGAAAAGGCACATTCAGACATATTAAGTGTATTGCTTCAAGTTATGGATTATGCCACACTTACAGATAATAAGGGACGAAAAGCAGATTTTAGAAATGTAATAATAATAATGACATCTAATGCCGGTGCTAGAGATATTGGTAAAAATCTTGTTGGATTTGCTAGGGACACAATAAAAATGGAAGCTATAAGTGATGAAGTTAAAAGAGCATTTACTCCTGAGTTTAGAAATAGATTAGATAAGGTTGTAGTATTTAATCAAATAAATAAAGAAATGGCTAAGGATATAGCACAAAAAGAATTAAGTAAATTTAAGGATAAACTTACAAATAAAAGTGTAAACTTAGAATTTAGTGAAGAATGTATAGATTTTGTAAGTGAAAAGGGATTATCTAAAGAATTTGGCGCAAGAGAAATTCTAAGAGTTATAAATTCAGAGATAAAACCACTGTTAGTAGATGAGTTATTATTTGGAGAATTATCGAATGGTGGAAGCTGTAAGATAGTCATAAGTAATAGCAAATTTAAGATAGAAAAAATAAATTAATATATTAGTAAGAAAAGACGTGGTTGTATCAAAATAAATTTTGATATTAGCAGATAACAGGGGAAGTTCTAATTCGAGATTCCCTTGTTGCTCATATATAAATAATAGACAAAAATTTTAATTTAAGTTTAAAAACGTCTTTAAGTAAGTAAAATCAATGGCTTAAAAGGGGCTCGCGTT
>NZ_JADNKB010000002.1:355625-383350 GCF_015555225.1 Clostridium sp. D46t1_190503_E9 | reverse complement strand
AAGGGGCTCGCGAAACGCGAGCCCCTTTTAAACCATTGGATTTACTTACTTAAAGACGTTTTTAAACTTAAATAGAAATTTTTAACTATTATTTATATATATGCAAAATGGGAAGTTTGAATTAAAATTTTCTTTTTTATCGGTTAATAACAAAATTTTTTTGATACAGGTCATTAGATTGTATAAAAAATATAAGAATTCATGGAAATAAGTAATTTTATATGAAGAAAATAGATTTTAATTAAATAAATACCAATTGGGGGTGAGTAAGAATAAAAACTATCGATTTCTTTATAATACTAAAATTAGTTTTATGTGTATTGGTTGTATGGACAAGTATAGAATCAGATAAATTAAGTTTAACAGTTGTTTTTTATATTTTACTTAATATAATAATTGGCTTTATAAGAGGGCTTTTATATTATATATATAAATTTTTATGGAATATTTTAATTATATTAGAAGTAATGAAAAAATTATAAAATTAGAAGTAAAGGATAATGGTAACGGATGTAAATTTATAAATAAAGGAATAGGGCTTACTAATATTGAGGATAAGATAAATAATGTTGAAGGAAAAATAATTTTTAATAGTGAAGAAGGCTTTGGAGTTATAATTTTAATTCCTTATTAATTTGGAGAGAGGTTAGAATGAGTATAAAATTAGTTATTGCAGATGATGATGCGTTAATTAAGGAAAGATATATAAGAGACGGTATAAAAAATGGTGCAAAAGGATATTTATTAAAAAATACAAAACCTGATAGAATAATTCAAACTACGGAAATGGTTAATGATGGAAATTATGTTATTCAAGATGAGATTTTAATAAAGCTTAGTAATAACCTAAATAAAAAAGAATTTCAAAAAAGTAATATGGATAAAAGTATTTTTACAGAAAGAGAGCTAGAGGTTATTAAAGCAATATCAGAAGGATTAAATAACAAAGAAATTTCAAGGTTATTATATATATCAGAAGGAACTGTTAAGAATCATATAACATCTATATTTCAGAAGAGTGGATTGGCCCATAGAACTCAAATTGCTATTTATTATATAAGATGTTTTTCTTAATAGGGCATAAAAAATTAAATATACTATACTTATAAATTTATCGTTTTATTCAAATTAGTATAGTAATTCTTTAATATACTAATAGATTTAATTATGTAAGTTATTTATTGAGATACATGATTTAATTATAATAAATTAATAAATATAAATATATATATGACTTTTGTCATATATATAAGATGACCTTTGCTAGATTTCCTAGGAGGGGTTTTTTATATAATATTATTAAGGAATATAAAGGAGATGGTTATATGGGAGTTATAGAAATAAAGGATTTAGTCAAAAAATACGATGATAATATAGCAGTTGATAATATTAATTTAAGTATAGAAGAAGGAGAAATATATGGGATTTTAGGTCCAAATGGAGCTGGTAAAAGCACTACAATAAGTATAGTTTGTTCTCTTTTACGACCTTCATCTGGTGAAGTCAAAATTTTAGGAGAAGATATTAAGAGAAATTCTTTAAAAATAAAAAAGTTTTTAGGATTAGTTCCACAAAGTATTGCAGTTTATAGTGATTTTACTGCTTATGAAAATGTCAAGTTTTTTGGAGAATTATATGGATTAAGAGGAAATAAGCTTAAAGAAAGTATAGAAAAATCTTTAGAATTTACAGGGCTTTTGGAAGTGAAAAATAAAAAAGCTAAAGAATTTTCAGGAGGAATGTTAAGGCGATTAAATATTGCATGTGCAATAATTCATAACCCTAAAATATTAATTATGGACGAGCCTACAGTTGGTATAGATCCACAATCTAGGAACCACATAATGCAATCAGTTAAGGAGTTAAACAAACAAGGAGTAACCATAGTTTATACAACTCACTATATGGAGGAAGCAGAAGCGCTATGTTCTAAAATTGCTATTATTGATAAAGGAAAAATAATAGTAGAAGGTAGTAAAGAAGAATTAAAAGATATGGTGAGTGACAAAAGGACTTTAAATATAGGACTTGATGATATTTATAAAATGAATATAGAAGCTTTACGAAATATTGAGGGAGTCTTAGATATAAATATTGATGAAAATAATCTTATTATTACTTCATCTAAAGATGTAAATAACCTTGATAAAATTATAAAAGTAGTATCAGAACAAAATGTAAAAATAACTGATTTAGGCTTTAAGGAAATAACTTTAGAAACTGTATTTTTATCTTTAACAGGAAAAAAACTGAGAGATTAGGAGGGAGAAGTATGATTTCTATAATTAAAGCAGTAATTATTAATTGCGTAAGAGATAAAAAGAATCATTTATTTATGATATTTTTCCCTTTATTTTTAATATTGTTAATTGGAAGTACGGTATCCTCATATTTTAACAGCACAGATAATCAAGTAGTTTTAGAAGATGTAGCTGTATATTATTTAGATGATAGTTCAGAGAAGATAAAAGAAGTTTTCAATACTTTTAAAAATATAGAATTTGAAGATAAAAATAATATAAAGCTAACTTTAAAAGAAATTGATGATATTGAGGTTGGTAAAAAAGAAGTAAAAGTTAATAGAGCTATATTGTTGCATCTAAAACAAGATACTATAGAATTTTATTCAAATAGTCAATCAATGGTAAATCCATCTTTTGTTTATGGTTTACTAAATAGTATTGCTGACAGGTACAATACAATAACAGAGGTTTATAGTATAAATCCAGGTAAAGCAAATGAAATTGTAAAGAGTGAATATGTTAATAATATTGTAGAAGAAGAAAATATTGCTTATAATGAAAGGCCAGATTCAATGGATTATTATGGAGTTGCAGAAATAGGGCTTATGATATTTTATTTTGTAACATTACCACTATATAATATTAAAAATGATAGAAAAAATAGTATAAAAGATAGAATAAATTTATCAGGAATATCAACAAGCAAATATTATTTCGCTTCATTTCTAGGGTTCTTGATTTATTCTTTTGGAACATTGATGATAACCTATATATTAAGTAATATTATTTTTGATATAAATTATGGTAGAAATCTATTAATTGTACCACTAGCAATGATACCATTTTTAATTATAGTAATAGGAATTGGGATTATAGTTCCTATGATTTTTAAAGAGGAAGAAGTTTCAGGTACAATAATACAAAATGTAATAATACCAGTATTAACATTTTTAGGTGGAGGATACATTGCACTTGATGATAATTTAGGAGGGCTTTTAAATATTGTAACAAGTATTTCACCATTAAGATGGTTTAATATAAGTATATTTAGATATATCTACTCTGGAGACAGTACTACTTTAATTAGATGGTTATTGATTGGAGCAGTTAGTTTGATAATTATAATTTCAATAATTTGTATAGTTGGGAAGAGGAGTGATAGGATAAATGAAAAATATATTAGTATTAATTAAAAATAATTTAAAGATATCAATATTAAAAAAGCCAGTAGGATTTATCATATCACTAATAGCACCTGTGATAATACTTTTCATTATGCTAAAAATAATTAACTTTAATTCTGGATATATAAAAATTGGAATAATAGATAATGATAAATCTATAACTAGTGATTTAATATTAAGTTCAATTAAAAGCTATGATGGTTTTGATGTAAAAGAAATAAAAAAAGAAGATATAAAAAATTTATTTGCAGAAAATGCTATTAATACTGTAATAGAGATAGATAGTGGTTTCGAAGATGATTTAATAAAGGGAAATACAAATTTAATTAAAGTTACTTCAATAGAAAATAATGATATTAGTAAAGTAATAAAAGAATTAATAAATGAGAAGATGGCTAATATAAATAATATTTTAATAGCTTCAGAAGGGAATAAAGATATATATTATAAATCTTTAAATAATTATAGTGATAGACCATATATAGAAATACAAAAAGAAAGTTTAAATGATTTACAAGGGGATTATACTTTTAGTCAAATATTTGTTGGATTTATTATAATGTTTATGCTTATAAGAGGGATGGCATCTTCTTATAGAGTATTTGATGAAAAAGAGGAAAATATATACACAAGAATATTTATGGCGCCTATAAAAACCTATGAGTATTATGTAGCAGATGTTATAAGTGGATATATATCAATATTAATTCAAGTAATATTTGGGGTTTTGGGAATAAGATTTTTAAATATAGAAGTTGGAGTTGGTAATTTCGAATTATTTATAATATTAGCTTTATTAGGATTAGTTTCAATTAGTTTAGGGGTATGTTGCAGGGCTTTCTCTAAAAATAGAACAGAAGCATCGAATATATTTAATTTTGCTAATATGATAATGGTGATGATTGGAGGAGCTTTTGTTCCAATTGATATAATGCCACCTATAATAGAAAAAATATCATACTTTACTCCAGTTAGATGGGCTATGGAATCAATAGTATCTATACAACAAGGAGCTACTATAGCAGATATTTATAAATATCTAGCAATAATATTATTATTTGCATTGACTTTCTTTACTATTGGAATTTATAGGACTTCTAAGGAAGAAAAGGTTATTATGATAAATTAGTAGTATTAGTTACTTCATAATAATAAAAGAAATAAATAAAAAGAAAAATTACTACAAGTTTTTAATTCTTGTAGTAATTTTATTTTAAATTTATTCTACTATGTCAGATATATTTTCTTCGGTATCTTTTGGATCAATATTTTCAGAATTAGATGTTGTATTAGGTTTTTTATTAACAAAATTATTTAGCAGGTTTGCTAAATCTACTCCTGTTATATCTTTTAAAACCTCAAAGCCATTAGCAGTAACATCAGTTACAATTTTAGCAACTTTTGATGCACCTTGAGATCCACCATTATCTATAACAGTTAATTTATCTATTTGCTCTAATGGACTTGCAACTTCTTTCATTACGTCTGGTAATCTATTTACTACCATTTCAACTATTGCAGCTTCTCCATATTTAGCCATAGCCTCTGCCAATCTATCTTTTGCTTCAGCTTCAGCAATACCTTTAGCTTTAATGGCATCAGCTTCAGCCAATCCTTTAGCTCTTATAGCTTCTGCATCAGCTTGAGCCTGAATCTTCTTGGCATCAGCTTCGGCTATTGCTCTTACTCTTATTGCCTCAGCTTCAGCTTCGGCTTGTCTAATAGCTTGAATCTTATTCGCTTCTGCAGCAACTTCAACTTCATACTTTTTAGCATCAGCAGGTTTCTTTACTTCGGCTATTAATTTCTTTTCAACAACTAGAGCTTCTTTTTCAGCAAGCTCAGCTTGTTGTTCGGCTAGAATTGAGTTGTTTTCAACTTCTTGTAATTTATAAGCTACGTCAGCATTTGCTTTTGCTTTATCTTGTTCAGCTCTAAATGCTTCAAGTTTAATTTTTTTATCTCTTTCACTTTGTGCAATTTCAGTTTCAGCTTCTAACTTCGCTTTTTGTCCTTCTCTTGTTGCACTAGCAGTTTTAATTTCTGTATCTCTTTTTCTTTCAGCTTCAGCTATATCAGCTTCTGATTTAGCTGCTGCTATTTGAGGCTTAGCTCTATTTTCTAAGTAGCCACCTTGAGTACTTATTTTTAAAATTGTATAAGATATTAGAACTAAACCCATTGAACCTAATTCATTTCTTATATCATCTTCAATTCGTTGTTCAAATGAAGCTCTATCTTCATTTATTTGTTCAACAGTTAATGTAGAAATAATACCTCTTAATTTACCTTCTAATATTTGTTCAACTATAGTTTTTATTACATTTACTGTGTTTTTTTCTCCACCACTACAAAATTGTTCTACTGCTTTTAATACGTTTTCGCTATCGTTTTTAACCTTTACAACTGCGGTACCAACTATATTAACAAATATACCTTGTTTTGCAGGTGCTTCATTTACATCTGTTGTCATTGATATGTTTTCTAATGAAATAGTAGAAGATGTTTCTAGTACGGGAATCATTAATCCCCCTCTTCCAAGTAAAACTCTTTTTCGAAGACCTGTAATTACCATTGCTTTATCAGCAGGAACTCTTCTCCAAAAAGATAGAAAGACTATTAAAACTATAACTACAATAATTATTATTGGAAGAGCATTTAATAGTTTTTCAAGAAAAATGTTCATTATTATTTCCCCCTTTTATTAAATTAAATTTATCTTACATTCATATTTTACCATAAAAATTTTAAAAATATGAAATATTTAGAAAAATAAGGTTAAAAAATTCCTATTATCAATATGTTTTGTGATATAATATGTATAAAATATTGGGAATTATAAAGTGAAATTAATTTAATAAAATACATGAATTGAAATGAAGATTATATATTTTTCATGATAAATATTATTAGTAGTTTTATTTATTACATTATCGTATTTTAAATTTTATAAATTACATTTTAAAGAAAATTTAAATGTAGAAATTATTAAAATAAAAAGATAAATTTTATAAACAGCGTCTGTTGTTATGATAAAAAAGAAAAGTTAGTTTTATATAGTGTAGATATTAGTAGTAGCTTTAGGGAGAAATCATTATGAAAAAAGAAATATTATATATTATTTTAGCTATTATTATTTCAATAAATATATGGATATTGTTTTTGCTGTTAAATAACTCTTATTTATTAGGTAAGTTAAATGTATATCTAATATGGATATCATCAATTTTATTGGGGGTAATAGCATTTACTATATCAAGAAAATATAAAATAAATAAAAAAATTGATATGATTATAATAACTATAACTATTTTTTCGTTTGTAATTTTAATATATATAGGTGTGATTCTAAGGATGATATCATCTATATATTAGTAAAAGTATTTTATAAAAGGAGTGATATAAATGGTAGAAATTATAGCTCTAATTCCTATAGTATTATTTTTCATAATATTATATTTTACTATACGTTTAGCAGTGAGACATGCTATTAAAGATAGTAGTGAAGAGTTTAAGAATAATATAAAAAAACCTAGTTAAAGCTGGAATTAATGAAAATGAATGGATGAAAAATAATTAAAATTACTAGAAGTATTTATTAGGAGTTTTCTAAACATAGAAAACAAAAATTCTCTTAAGAACTCTATAAAAAGTAACAAAAAATTATATATCGAATATAAATAAAAGAAAATCATATTTTAGGAGAGTATTATGGTAAATGTTTTAGTGTTAGTAGCGTTATTCTTGGGATTCGTATTAATTAAAGTTGGAAGAAAGAGTATGAGAAAATTAATTACTTATTTGGGATTAACAATAGTAATTGCTTTAGCTATTTATATAATGCAGGAATTTTTTAGTGATCTTATATATGGAGTTACTAGTGCATTTGAAGAGTTTTAAGAATTAATGATAGGTTGTAAGGGGGGATTTCTTTGAATAATAAAAATATTATAAAGGAAATTAGAGGATCAATTTTAACTATATTAGGAACTATTATAATAGTAGTATTAGTAAATACGGAAGTATTAGCAAGTGCTAAAGTTCAGCAAGAATCAATGGAAAATACATTATATAATGATGAAAAACTTATAGTTGATAAGATTAGCTACAATTTTACTACGCCTGAAAGAGGAGATATTATAATATTCTTTGATAATGAAGAAAAAGGCAATGTATTTGAAGAAAGTTATAAATATTTAAAAGAGATGGCTTCAATAAGATATGATACTGATACTAGAACAAGACTAGTTAAAAGAGTAATAGGGATTCCGGGAGATGAAGTAGATATAAAGGATGGGCATGTATATATAAATGGTAATATACTAGATGAAACTTATGTTAAAGGTAATACATATATTAGAGATATAAATTTTCCAATTAAGGTAGAAGATGATACTTTATTTGTTCTTGGTGATAATAGAGAAAAAAGCAAGGATAGTAGAAATTTTGGACTTATAAATATTAATCAAGTTGAAGGAAAAGTAGTATTTAGATTATCACCAGTTAGTAGATTTGGAGTTATAGAATAAAATATGATATATATTTAACCTTAAAATATTTTTAAATTTAATAATTAATGTTAAGAAGTGGATAGTATTACTATATTATTCACTTCTTAATTATTACGAATATATTATAGTTTCTAAAATATGTTTGAGTTATAAAAACATTTAGTTATAATTAAGATTACTATATATGATAAGTTAATCTTAATAACATTACTAAATTTATAAATTAGTACAATATAAATCAAACTTAAAAAAATAGTAAACTATTTTAAAATATACATTTAAAAACAATATTAAAGGGTGTGATATAAGGTGGATAAACAGATTATAATTGTTTTAGTATTAAACTTTATAATTTCACTAATTGGAACATTAGCGTATTCAGTTAGGTTAGTAGGGGTTAGAACAGGGAAAATAGCTGTTACATTTGCAGTATTTAATGTATTAATGCTTGTTTCAAGAACTGCATTAACATTTCAAACTCCATTATTAACAAAGTTTGTAGAAAGTGACCCAAGTAGTGGAGCTTTACTTAATATATTTAATTTGATAATTATAATTTCTGGAATTGCATCTATAGTAGGTGCCTTTTTAATACCAACATTTCAACAAATGTTTAGTAAGGCAGTAAATCATTTTTCTATAGAAAGGTCTATTCCTAAACTTATAATACATAGCTTTTCAAAAAATGGTGTGAAATATATGAAGGAGAGTATAGCAATTCCAGTAAAAGAAAGTTTAACAAGTATAAATTATAAAAGGCTTCCAAAAAGGATTTTATTTTATAATTTTATTTCTGTAGCTATAATAACTGCAGGCGCTTTTGCACCAATATATGCAGCAAGCATAGCTCCAGATCTTAGAATGACTTGCTTATCCTTGTCACCAGTAATTAATGGAACAGCAACAATACTTACGTCAATTTTTATTGATCCTCATTTATCTATTATGACTGATGATGTAGTAGAGGGTACATGTAGTGAAGAGGATTTTAGAGCTTGTGTTATAGCAATGGTAGGAAGTAAAGTGGT
The DNA here is from genome assembly GCF_015555225.1 of Clostridium sp. D46t1_190503_E9. Classification (NCBI taxonomy): domain Bacteria; kingdom Bacillati; phylum Bacillota; class Clostridia; order Eubacteriales; family Clostridiaceae; genus Clostridium; species Clostridium sp. D46t1_190503_E9. The sequence goes on along the minus strand of NZ_JADNKB010000002.1, from coordinate 374,384 downwards.
AGGTACTTTTGTAGCATTGGTGATATTTGTACCAGCTTCATATTTAATTGCTTTAATAGCTAATTTTATATAATAAATATATTAAAGAAAAAATAAAGCTTACATTTAAAGCAATAAAGCAAAATAAGAAAGATAAGTGCTAATCTTTCTTATTTTGCTTTATCATTAAATAATATTTTACTAAATTTGTTTTTCGAATATTAATTCAAAATGAGTGGCAGATCCATAAGCACCAGTTGGTGGAGTGAGAATTTGTACTAATCTCCAGCCTTCTTTTGCATGCTGATTTATTATCATGTGATAGTCTTCTTTTGGTCTTGATTCTATAAAACCTTTTAACTCTAGTCTTATGAATTTATATTCATACATATAAATTAACCTCCAATACACAATCTTTAATTTATTCTAGTTATTTCATATCCCTTCTCTTCTAGAAATTTTAAAATGCTATCATCACCGATAAAATGAGCAGCTCCAACCGCAACAGTATGTTTTTTACCATCTTTAACCAATTCATCTATTTTATTTGCCATATTAATATTTCTATTTTTAAGCATTATATTATAGTATTCTGGATTACTAGTTTTCATTTTATTATTTAATTCTTCAATATATCCAATATCTCCATTTTTATATGCATTAAAAAGATTTTTAGCTGTATCTACTTCTTCGCTAATATTAGAATTAGAATAATTATTTAGATATTCTTTTAGATATTCCCAAGTAAAAATTTCAGACATTGTCTCAAGTTGAGAATCAACTCCTTCAAGTTCATTAATTCTTATGTTATCTCCATTTGTTTTACGCAATTTAACTTGGTTCATCATAATTAAATCTAAACCATTTCCTATTATACCTGCTTTAGCATAACATAGATTTGTTAATACGCTATTTAATGTAAAGGCGTTTAAAGTCTGTATTTTCTTTATATTGAAATTAGGACTTAATGTATTTAAGATTGAATATAATTTATTTATTTCATCTTCAGATAAATATTTCTCTATAGTTTCCCCATCTTTTAAATATCCAGAAGATTGAACTTTATCTATATTTTCTTTAAGTGATAAGTCGAGTTCTACAGATAAAACATCAGTCTCATCAATTATTCTCTTTATGTCATTATTTAAGAAATTAATATTATTGCTTCCAAGATGTATAGTGCCAACTAAATTTATACTATTAGTTCCGTCAGTTGCTTCCCATATATAACCTTTAGAGATTTCTTTTTCTATAGTTTTATTATTACATGATACTAATGTAGTTATGAAAAAAGAAATAATAAAAAAACAAAGTAAATTTTTGAATTTAAGAATACCTTTCATATTTAGAATCTCCTTAATAATTATTTGCATTTAATATATATATTACCATAAATAGTAAAATGTATAAATGTTTTAAGAATATTATTTGTTGTTAATAAAACAAAAAATAAATAAAGAAATTGCTAGAAAACTTGGATATTAGGAAGATAATATTAATACAAGAATATATATAGGAAAGAAGACGATTAGAAATAAAGTAGGTGATTGTATTCCTTTATTTAACAAAAATAATCTAGAAATAAAATTGAGATTAGTAGAAAGTTCTATTTTCAATAAAATAGTTTAAAATAATTATAGAAATAAAGGATTATAATGTAATGTTTGGGGGCTTGGTATATAATGTTAATAAATAAAGGAGGAGATATAATGAAGAATTCAGAATACTACATAAAAAATTTAGAAATGATACCCCACGTAGAAGGAGGATACTTTAAAGAATCATTTTTATCAGAAGAAACGGTGCGAGAAAATAAGAATTTATGGAGTAGCATATATTTTCTTTTGAGAACAGGTGAGGTATCAAATTTTCATAGGTTAAAATCTGATGAATTATGGTATTATCATGATGGGGAAGCACTTACTATTTATATGATAAGTCAAAATGGAGAACTTATAACAAAACAGCTTGGAGTAAATATAGAAAATGGAGAAGTACCACAAGTTTTAGTACCAAAAGGATATATATTTGGTTCAGCTATGAATAACGAAGGGTTTTCTTTAGTTGGATGTATGGTTGCACCAGCATTTGAATATGAAGATTTTGAATTATTTGAAAGGGAATATCTTTTAAATCTATATCCAGAGCATAAGGATGTAATATTAAAACTTACTAGAGAGAAATAATTAGTTTAAATAAATTTACATATATTATGAAAATGATAGAAATTCTTATAATATGATAAAAGTAGGAATTTTACAAATTAATAAGATACTTTATTCAGTGCTAAGAAATTAGAAATGAGATACATAAAGTTATAATATGCAAATATTTTATTACTTTCATATAATATATGTATTAAATGAAAGTATATGGTATAATATTTTCCGAAGTTTACTAAATTTGGAGAAGTGAGAAGTATGAGTAATAAAAGGCTCTTTTATTTTATTGTACCTATAATTATAGTATCAGGAATAGGAATAACGATAAATAGATTTTTAGACAAATTTTATTTAGAGAATAATGAAAAATGTATATATAATGATAATTCAAAGATAGTATTAGTAAATGATAATTATTCTTATTTAGATAAAAAAGGAATAAATGAAAATTCTAACACAGATATATATTTTAAATTTACAGGCATGGATACTATTTGGCAAGTGATTTCTAATCATGATGCAGAAATCAATATTAAATATAATTCTAATATTGAATCAGGAAAGTTTAAAGTAGTTTTAATTGATTCTGATAATAATATTACAAATATTTTAGAGCAATCCCAATTAGGAGATAGTACATATAGTGTAAAGAAGGGAATTAATAGAATAAAAATAGTTGGAAGTCGAACAACCGGAAATTTAAAAATGGACATAAGTATAAGGAAAGATGAAAATGGAGTAGATGTAGTTGCGATAAACAGCTAGGGAAATAATTAGAATAAGTTATAATAAAGGCAAAGTGTTAGATTGTACTAGCAATTTGCCTTTAATTTTATAAACTAAACAAATGCCTTATAAATAGAATTAATTCCTTTTTCAAAATCGTCATTTTCTATGCCTATAAGAATATTTATTTCGCTAGAACCTTGATCAATCATTCTTATATTAATATTAGAATTACTTAAAGATGAAAAGATTTTAGCAGCAATTCCTTTATTTGAAGACATACCATTACCAACGGTTGCAATAAGGGCCATATTAGGATGGACTACAATTGAATCAGGATTGCATGTCCTTCTAATTTCATCAACTAAAATATCTATTTTATTATTAAGCTGAGAATCAGATATAACCACACAAACAGTATCTATACCAGAAGGCATATTTTCAAAGGAAACACAATTTTGTTCTAATATTGATAGAACTTTTCTGCAAAATCCAAGTTCTGAATTCATCATTGCCTTTTCAATTGAAATTACAGTAAAGTCTTTTTTACCAGCAATTCCTTTTATGGGATTATTATAATCAGGTTCCATATCTTTAACAATCAGTGTTCCTGAATCAGATGGAAGATTAGTATTTTTTATATTAATAGGTATTCCAGCATTTCTTACAGGAAAAACAGATTCTTCATGTAATACAGATGCACCCATATAAGAAAGCTCTCTTAATTCTCTATAAGTAATTTTCTTGATTTGCATTGGGTTTTCAACTATTTTAGGATCAGCCATCAAGAAACCAGATACATCTGTCCAATTTTCATATAAATCAGCATTTATGCTTGCAGCAACTAATGCTCCTGTAATATCAGAACCACCTCTAGAAAATGTCACTATATTACCTATAGGATCACATCCATAAAAACCCGGAATAACAGCTTTTTCATAATTAGAAAGCGTATCTTCCAATGCTTTATATGTAGCCTCGGTATCTAAGCTTCCATACTTATTAAATATAATTACATCTTTGGCATCTATAAAGTTAAAATCTAAATAATTTGCAAGAATAATACCATTTAGATATTCGCCCCTACTTGCAGCATATTCCTTAGATGCTCCATTTTCTATATCTTTTTTTATTTCACTTAAATAGCTATCTATATCTAATGAAAGATCAAGCTCATAAACTATAGATTTATATCTATTAGAGATTAAATTAAATACATCATCTAGTGGAATACTAGATTCAATGTGTGCTTGACAAAGATATAAAAGGTCTGTGATTTTAAAATCTTTAGAGTTTCTCTTTCCTGGTGCAGAAGGTATAACAAACTTTCTTTTATTATCAGATAAAAGAATATCCTTTACCTTTTTAAATTGGTTAGCATCAGCCAGAGAACTTCCCCCAAACTTAGAAACTATAATACTCATATTTTGCCCCCTTGTAAAAAAGTATTTACTATATATTAACAGTATTTTAAAAAAATCTCAAATTAAAAATTATCAATTATTAGAGTATGTTTATTTTTTTTAGGAATAATAAAAATATAAATTCATAAGTAGGTGAAAATATGAAAAAGAAATCAATAATCATATATAGTATGCTGGTGCTATTTAATATAGTAGTATATAGTCCACAAGCAATGAGGATGGAAGATAATACATATATAAATAATGCTAAGCGGGATTTACTAGTTTTAATGTTAGCTTATCCAGAAGAAATAAAGGATATTGAGGTATCTGAAGATAACTATATATACTTAGTTTTGAATAATGATAAAAAGGTTTTATATGACGATAAAAAGGAAAAATGTAAAGATATGAAAACAGCCAATGCAGATTTGCAAGATACTTTAGAAGATATATATCCATTAGAGAGCATAAGTACAGTTATAGATGGAATGGATCCAGGTAGAGGAAGGGCATATTCTTTTCTTAATAGTATTTATGGGAGCAATCAAAATCAAATAGAAAAGAATTTATCTTCTTTCTCAACATCATGTGGTAATGTAATGTTTAATAAAAATGCTAAAGCAGGAGAGTCTTTAAAAAAGGCTTTAAATGAAGCAAGAGAACTATCCAAAACAGATAATAAAGTTAATAATTATATTTTCCCGATAAGTGGAGGTTACAATTATAGGGTTATCCAAGATACTGGAAGGCTTAGCCCACATGCTTATGGAATAGCCATAGATTTAAGTAGAAATGATGCAGATTATTGGAAATGGGTAGATAAAACTAAAGGAAGCAAGAGAATAGAAGGCTATCCTAAGGAGTTAGTAAAAGTCTTTGAAGAAAATGGATTCGTTTGGGGAGGAAAATGGGAGCATTTTGATATCTTACATTTTGAGTATAGACCAGAAATAATATTAAAAAGTAAATATTTTGCTGAGACATCAAAGATAAATAATGATAAATGGTATGAAGGTGCGCCTATAAATGATGAAACACAAAATAAAATAAATTTAATTGATGAGAAATTATAAAATTAAAGCTATACTATTTAACGTAAATGTTTAACTTAGTATAGCTTTTAAATTTTATTTTTTATAAAATGCGAATAATAGCATTATTAATGGCACCTAGGGGTTAATATTAAAAGACTATTTATATTTAAAATGCAAAAGCAAAGGGTGATTAAAAAAATATCAATTATGTACATAAAACAAAGGTAACTTTGATATAAACGAAAATTTGAAAGGATTGTTTAATAAAATGAGATGTTGTAAAAATGCAATGAAAAATGTTTTATTGTATAATTAGAAAATGAGTTGCTAAAAGAAGATAAAATATAAAGGTTTCAAAAACTTTTAAAGGGGAGTAGATGGGTTAAATGAAAGTTATTAAAAGAGATGGAAGTATAGTTGAATTTGATAAGGGGAAAATAAGAGCTGCAATTTCTAAAGCAATGAAAAATGGAAGTGGTATTTATTTAGCAGATATAGCAAAGCTTATAGCAAATGATGCTGAAAAATATTTTTCAAAACAAGGGGATACTCCAACTATACATAAAATAGAATCTTATGTTTACGATAGACTTGTTCACTACGGACAAATTGTAACAGCTAAGTCCTATGAAGGATATAGAGCAGTACAAGAGTTTAAGAGAAATACAAATACAACGGATGAAAGTATACTAAGTCTTTTAAATAAAACTAATGAGGATGTTATAAAGGAAAATTCAAATAAAAATTCAGTCATAGCAGCAACACAAAGAGATTTAATTGCAGGAGAAGTTTCAAAAGATATATCTAGAAGAAGGCTTATTCCAACCCATATAGTTCAAGCGCATGATGAAGGAGTAATACATTGGCATGATATGGATTATACTCTTTCAAATATATTTAATTGCTGTTTAATTAATTTGGAAGACATGCTAAATAATGGAACAGTGATAAATGATAAGCTTGTAGAAACGCCTAAATCTTTTAGTACAGCTTGTACTGTTACTACTCAAATAATGGCTCAAGTTGCAAGTAATCAATATGGTGGACAAAGTATAACAATAAAACATCTTGCAAAATTTTTAAGGATAACTGAAGAAAAAACTTATAAGATGTATTTAGAAAAATATAATAATGAAGAACTTGCAAGAGAGTTAGCTAAAGATATGAAGCTTAAGGAATTAAGAGATGGAGTTCAAACTATAAGATATCAATTATCAACATTGCAAACTACAAATGGTCAAGCTCCTTTCAGTACAATTTACCTAGAGATTGAGGAAGGTAATGAGTATGAGGAAGAAATGGCCTTAATTTGTGAGGAAATGATAAAGCAAAGATTAGAAGGTATGAAAAATTATAAGGGACAAGAAATAGGAGAGGCTTTCCCAAAACTTGTTTATTTATTAGATGATCATAATTGCCTTGAAGGTGGGAAATATGATTATATAACTAAATTGGCTGCAAAGTGTACAGCAAAAAGATTAGTTCCAGATTATCAATCAGCAAAGATGATGAGAATGAATTATGAAGGAAATACTTTTCCACCAATGGGATGTAGATCACATCTTTCACCTTGGAAGGATGAAGAAGGTAACTATAAATGGTATGGAAGATTCAATCAAGGGGTAATTAGTTTAAACTTACCTCAAATAGGCATAATTGCAGATGGGGATATGGAATTATTCTGGGATATGTTAAATCAAAGATTAGAACTTTGTAAGGAAGCTCTTTTAACAAGACATAATATGCTTCTTGAAACACTTTCGGATGTTTCGCCTATACATTGGCAACATGGTGCAATAGCAAGGTTAGAAAAAGAAGAAAAAATAGATAAGTTGTTAAAAGATGGATATTCAACATTGTCATTAGGTTATGTAGGAATACATGAAATGGTTCAATCAATGCTTGGAGTAAGTCATACAAGTGAAGAGGGAGAAAAATTTGCTTTAGATGTAATGAATCATATGAATGAAGCGTGCCAGAAGTGGAAAGATGAAACTGGATTAGGTTTTAGTTTATATGGTACTCCAGCAGAAAATTTAATATATAGATTTTGTAAGCTAGATAGAAATAGATTTGGGGTTATTCCAAATGTAACAGATAAGTTATACTATACTAACTCTTATCATGTTCATGTTTGTGAAGAAATAGATGCATTTAGTAAATTAAAATTTGAATCTCAATTCCATAACATAAGTTTAGGTGGTTGTATTTCTTATATAGAAGTTCCTGATATGAGCAAAAATTTAGATGCAATTGAGCAAATCATAAACTTTATATATCATAATATACAATATGCAGAAATAAATACTAAACCAGATATATGCTATAAATGTGGATATACTGGTGAAATTAAATTAGATGATAATTTAGAATGGTTCTGTCCATCTTGTGGAAATAAGGAAGAAGCGGAAATGCAAGTAATGAGAAGGACTTGTGGTTATATAGGAACTAATTATTGGAATAAAGGTAGAACTGCTGAAATTGGAGATAGAGTATTACATTTATAAGGAAGGTTTTCTAAATGAATTATTCTAAAATAAGAAAATTTGATGTTAGTAATGGACCAGGTATAAGAACTACATTATTTGTAAGTGGATGTACTAATAATTGTGAGGGTTGTTTTAATAAAGATTTACAAGATTTCAATTATGGTGATAAGTGGACAAAAGAAACGGAAGAAGAATTTATAGAATATGTTAAAAATCCAAATGTAAAGGGCGTTAATATTTTGGGTGGAGAGCCTATGGACCAAATACAAGATAAAGATTTATTAAATTTATTAAAAAGAATAAAAGAAGAAACTAAAAAAAGTATTTGGTTATGGTCTGGTTACTTATATGAGGATATAATAAAAAATGAAAATAGATTATCTATATTATCTTCAGTAGATGTACTTATAGATGGCAGATTTGAAATAGATAAAAGAAATATATCCTTAAAGTATAGAGGATCAAGCAATCAAAGGGTAATAGATGTTTTAAAAAGTCTTGAAAAAAATGAAGTAATAGAGATACAACTATAAATATTAATATTAAAAGCACTTCGTAAATGAATTATTTACAAAGTGCTTTTCTTGTTTTTTATAAAGTATTTTGACAATTATTATAAAGTTTTGACAATTTTAAGGAATATTTTGACTGAGTAGATATTATAATAGATAATTAAATTGTACATAAATTTAATTATAAGAGGGGTGGATATATGATTAAAAATTTAAAAGTTAGAGTAAAAATATTTATCCTAACAACTACTTTAACTTTAATGATGCTTTTTATAGGAGGAATAGGAGTATTCCAACTCAATAAAGCTGATGAAAGAATGCAAAAGATGTATAATGAGAATTTTTCATCTGTGTTAAGCTTGAACAATAGTATAAATGAAGAACGGAGTATTGAAACAAGTATTTATAAAATTATTTTAAATGCCGGGAATAAGGATCTTCAAGAAGAAGAAAAGGAGAAAGCAATTAAGAGTCAGGAAAGCTTTGATAAAAATTTTAGTAATTATAAAAATATATATATTGATGAGCATACAAGTAAGGAAATAATCGGAATTGAGACTAAATTGAAATCTTATAGAGAGAAGCAAAATGAAATCATTAATTTAGCTATTTCAGGTAATGGAGGTGAGGCTAAAAAACAACTTGAATTAGTTGAACTTGATTTTGGTGAAGGATTTAGATATGAATTAAACAAGCTTGCTAATTATAGCAATACTATAGCAGAAAGTATAAAAATTGAAAATGAGCAGGCTATAAAAAAATTAATTTCATTATTGATTACAAGTATAATACTGGTATTAATTACTGGAATTATTGCAGCAGCACTTATAACAAGAAATATTGTTAAGCCTTTGAAGATAGCTGTAAATGAAATGGAGATAATTTCAAAGGGAGATTTCTCAAGGGAAATAGATAAAAAAGCTTTAAATAGAAAAGATGAACTTGGAATTATATTAAAGTATATAACCATAATTCAAAATTCACTTAGTACTTTATTAGAAAATGTTAAAATAGAATCAAAAAATACAGAATATTCTATTAAGAATATTAATTCAAATATATATGATTTAAATATTAGCTTAGAAAATATGGCAGCTACTTCAGAAGAAGTAACGGCAATTATGGAAGAAACAGCTGCTTCCACTCAAGAAATGAATCATTCAATTGAATCTATAGAAATATCTGCTGAATCAATAGCAAATAAAGCAAAAGATGGATCAAAGATTGCAGGAGAAATAAGCAAGAGAGCAGTAGATAATAAAAATTCTGTTAATTTAGGGCTTAACAATACAAATGAAATTTTAGAAAGTACTAAAGCAACATTGAAAGGTGCGATAGAACAAACTAAAGTAATTAATAAGATATATGAATTGTCAGAAATAATTATAGAGATAACAGAGCAAACTAATCTTCTAGCTTTAAATGCTTCAATAGAAGCTGCAAGAGCAGGAGAATCAGGAAGAGGATTTGCAGTGGTGGCTGAGGAAATAAGAAAGCTTGCAGAAGCTTCAAAAGACTCTGTTATAAAGATAAAGGAGACAGGAAATGATATATCTACAGCAGTTAGCAGTCTTATAGATAGTTCAAATAGTTTAATTAGTTTTATGGATAAGGATTTACAAAATGAATTTTCTAATATGATACGAGTAACAGAAACATATAAAGATGATGGGATATTAATAGATAATATAGTAAATGAGTTTGATAAAATTTCTAATGATTTATTAATTTCTATTAAAGAGATTTCTGATATTATGAATGGTGTATCTAAAGCAACAGCAGAAGGAAGTAGTGGAATTACTAACATTGCTAATAAAATTGTAGATGCAAGTAATAAGTCAGATAAAACTATAATTAATTCTAATAATGCAATGGATAGTTCAAAAAAATTAAAGGAATCTATAGATGTATTTAAAATAAGAGAGTAGGATAAACAAGCAAGGTGTTATTAAATAAATCTATATTTAATAATACCTTGCTTAAGTACTAACTAGATGTAACATCATATTTGTAACTAAACAATATTTCTTTTTTTGAATTTGGTTCAATTATGCTTTGAAAACATGGATTTCCATTTTTATCAGTTTGATATCTATCAGTAGCAAAATTCATTTCCCAAGGTGCAAATATAGGTTCACATATCTTTATAGGAATAGATTCATCTTTGGTATTAGTAATTATATATTGAACTTCTTTAAGAATATAATCTTTGTATTTCTGATAAGTAATTATTTTTCTTTGAGAAGTAACATCGAATGCTTTTCCCATTATATATGAAACTTCTCTATCTTTAGCTATATCTTTAATGGTGCTACCACCTACAAATTCTAAATTACCATCAAAACGAGTATAAGAATTTATATTACCAGATGGAAATGGGAAACCTAAATTGTTTTCAGCTGTATTTTGAAACTTAATTATTATATTAGCATTTATAGATTCGTATCCAAAATCATAGAGTTTACTATATATAATTCCATTTTTATAAAAGTTTTTTATTCTTTTTATTGTATTATTAAGGAAATTATATTTACCTGGTACTGTATAAATATAGTAATCAGCGATTTCTATATCAGTAATAGGAGTACTGCTTTCTAATTTGGTAGATTGAATAGGAGTGTTAGAGATATATAAATTCTTATAGGCTAAATTCACATCACCGGCTATAACTTTTAAAGTAGCATTATTGTAATCTATACCAGATTTGTTTATAAGATTGAACCAAGAGTGAATTTCTAATGTTTTTTCATATAAAATTATTGTATAACTACTAGACCATCTAATATTATCAGTTAAATAATATGCTTTTATTTCTTTTGAATCAATACTGTTTCCTTTAATCAAAATTGAATTAGGTATTAAGTTTTCACAAGTATCACATGGAGATGGATTAGGATTTTTATTATTGCAACAAAGATAATTAAATATCATTATGAAATCATCAATGCCTGTAATTATAACAGATGTTTCATCTATATACTTACTTATATCAAAGTATTCAATAGTAATATAAGGATTAGGATCAGATTTGTATTTGGGAATTTCTCTAGTTTCATTTATTAAAGCTGTATTATTATATACTGTTAGGGAAAGATTTTTAGTTTGTGAACTTGTAGATTTTCCGTACATTAAAACCTCTTAGAATAATTGTTATAGTATTATGATATAAAAATATATATCACAAGGTGCATATATTTTATATGGAAGATACAAAAGAGTATTATAGAGATTTATATATTCTGTTATATTGTTTAAATACTTATTCTAATATATGAAAAAATAGCCAATAAGATTTAAAATCCTATTGGCACTGTATTAATTAATCATTTAAGATTTCTTTAACATAATTTGGAATCATAAAAGCTCCCTTATGTAAGTTTGTATTATAGTATTTTGTAACTAAGCCTAATGAGTTCCAGTGATTTGCATCAAAATCATTTAACGGATGTAGTTCTTTAGAAGCAAAGCAAAACATCCAATGCCCCGAAGCATATGTAGGCATATGATATTGATATGCTTCACATATATCGAAGATACTTTTTAGCTTGCTAAATGATCTTTTCATCTCTCTTGCATTATGTGGGTAATAAGGACTTTCACATTGATTTATAAGAATTCCCTTTTCTGTTAATGCAGAGAAACAATCTTTATAAAATTCAGTAGTAAATAAGCCTTCTCCAGGTCCTATTGGATCAGTAGAATCTACTATAATTAAATCATATAAATTTTGTTTACCTTTAACGAATTTAATTCCATCTTCAAAAAATAAGTTTACTCTTTTATCATCTAGCTTATTTGATGTAAAAGGTAAAAATTCTTTTGATGCTCTAACAACTGCCTCATCTATTTCAACCATATCTATATTTTCAACAGTTTTATATCTAGTTAATTCTCTAACGGTACCGCCATCTCCAGCTCCTATTACTAAAATATTTTTAATATTTTTATTAGTAGCCATAGCCACATGAGTTATCATTTCATGATAAATAAATTCATCTTTTTCAGTAACCATTGTCCAGTTATCAATTACAAGTACTCTTCCAAATTCATAAGTATCCAATATATCAATTTTTTGAAATGGACTTTGTTCAGAATACAAGTGATTTTTAACTTTCATAGAAAAATTTACGTTTTGAGTTTGATTTTCAGTGTACCATAATTCCATATCCATATCTTAAACCTCCATTTTATGCTTTACTTGAATATTATCATATGCTCCGTTAGAAAAGGTTTTAACCTTGTCAACTAAACCTCTTGCAACTTCAGTAGACTCACTTCTTTCAGATTTTAATGCATCCTCAAGATATTTAAATGCAAGCCAAGGATTAACAGTATCACCGCAAGTGAATAGATCTACTGATGCATAACCATATTCAGGCCATGTATGAATTGTAAGATGAGATTCCTGGATTATAACAGCACCGCTTACTCCCCAGGGATTAAATTTGTGGAAACAGCTTGTGACTATTGTTGCATTAGATACGATAGCAGCTTCTTTCATATGCTCTTCAATGATAGCATGATCTTTTAAAATCTCCTTGTCACAGTTATAGTACTCCACTAAAATATGTCTTCCTAATTGTTCAATTTTCATAAAAATCCCTCCATAAATTTAAAATTTTAGTTCCATCCAATAGATAAATATTTAATTAGCAAAAATGCTTCACTCATGAAACCTCCTAAAAACACATAAAAGTTTAGTAATAGTAAACTTAGAGTTAAACTATACTAACTATATCATTTTAGCAATAGGGGGAAATGTTGTCAATTAATATTTTTGTGTTAATTAAATGCGAATTAAAGTTAAAATATGAAGGTTAACTGTTAAGAATCAAGGTGGAAATTCAATGATTATAGATGATTATGTACTTCGTTGGGTAGATATGCCTAGGATGGTTTCTATGCCAAGAATATCTTATGGAGATAGTATAGAATATGAAACTGATAAAAAGGAATTTACATTAAAAGCTACAGTGCCATATGGAGTAGGGTTTACAATAAATGATGAAGATATTAATAAATTATATCCTGGGGATATGGACGAGTACGGAAATGTATATGTAGAAGGAATAAAATTAAAGGCAGGTATGAATGAATTTAAACTTAATATTGAGCCTACACAAGGAACCATTGACTTACCTTGGTATACCTGATAATGGTAGGCTGGACAAGCAACTAAGACAATAACAATGAAAATTAATTTTTGAAATGAAGGTTAAAGAAGATGCAACTATTACAGCTGGAATTAAAGGAGTTAAAAAAGTATTTGAATTTAACTTATTGATTAAGAATGGCGAAGAAATAGTTACAGTTCATAGCTTTAAAGATGGAGTTGCAACTGTAACTTTAAAGTTAACAGATGAAGATTTAAAAGGCTTAAATAAGGCTAACTTAGCTGTATTTTATTATAATGAAGAAACTAAGACATTTGAACAATTAGAAACAACTATAAATGGAAATGAAGTAACTTTTAAAACACCACATTTTAGTAAGTTTATAATTGCAGAAAAAGCTAATAATGAAAGTGGAGTAACTTTACCAGCTACTGGTGGGAATAATCCTATGAATGGAATAATACTCGGATTTTTATTGGTATTAGTAGGAGGACTCTTTATATTTAATAAAAAGAAATAATATTTAAATTAATAATAATATAAATAAGAATAGCTTTAAAAAAGGATTATATTTTTATAAAAATATAATCCTCTTTTTTTAATTTTCTTTAATATGTTTGACAGAAGTTTTATTCAGCATAATGAATTAAATTTACTTAACATAATATAAAAAGTTTAATAAAAGTACTTAAATAATAAATAAATAATAAAAAATAATAAAATATGTAATATATATTGAATCAAAAACTAAACATTAGGTCGATTTATAGATAAAAATAATTATTTTATATAATTATTTTCGACTTGAAGAAGAAGTACTAAATGATAAAATTAAATTAGTAAAAGGTGGAAGGAGGAGTTTTTTGGGGGAAAGGTACAAAGAGATTCTATTTAAATTTACATTTTAAGTTTGGCATAATTTATTAAAGGTATAAGGATAAATACTTATATCAAGAGCTTATTAAAATATTTTAAGGGGGATGAATATGAAAAAGCTTTTAAAAAGCAGAATGTTAAGCTCATTTATGGCACTTACAATGATATTAGGACTAATAACTGTACCAGTAAAAGAAGTTAAAGCAGAAAAAGCAAGTAGTATAGTGATAAGTGAAGTATATGGCGGTGGAGGAAATTTTGGATCTAAATATAAAAACGATTTCATAGAACTATATAATCCAACTGATAATGATATTGATTTGACAGGTTGGAAAATAGAATATGCAAGTGCCACAGGAGAGTTTGGAAAAAATAATTGTAACTTAAGTGGGACAATTAAGGCAAATGGATATTGTTTAACTCAACAAGTAGCTGGAACAAGTGCTGATGGTGGAAAAGAACCCTTACCTGATCCAGATATTCTAGGAAACTTAAATATGGGAGCTTCAAATTTAAAGGTTAGAGTAGTCAATGCTGAAGGAGCAGTTATAGATTTCGTTGGTATTGGAACAGCGACAACTTTTGAAGGAGATAAGGCTGCACCTGCAATTAGCGCTAGTTTGAGTGCTCATCGTAAAGATAATGACGGATCAAATAATGGAATAACTAATGGTTGGGATACTAATAATAATGGAAATGATTTTTACGCAAAAGAACCAACTCCTAGAAATTCAAAATATTCATCTGTAGACATTGCATTAATTGGATTGAAAATTGATGAAAATATATATCTTGAAGTTGGAGAAAATAAAAATTTAACACTTGCTTATACCCCAGAAAATACTACTGAAAAAGGTGTTGAATATATAAGTTTAAACCCTGAAATAGCAACAGTAGATAAAGATGGAAAAGTTGTTGCTGTTAAAGATGGAAAAGCAATTATAGAAGTTAAATCAACAATAAAACCTGATATAAAATCAGTATGTAGAGTAGAAGTAAATAAAACTACAGATAAGATTGGGCCAACAGTTAGTGATTTAAAGCCAGCAAATGGACAAAATATAGGAAATTTAAGACGTCCTGAAATTAGTGCAACTTTTCAAGATGAATCAGGAATAGATATGGATTCAATTAAGTTATCACTTGATGGAAAAGATGTAAGCGGTAACATATCTAAAGATGATAAAACTATAAAATATTCTGTAGGAGAAGATTTAGCAGATGGTGCTCATACTGTTTTAGTTGAAGTCAAAGATTCTTTAGGAAATTCAACTACTCAGGAATGGAAGTTTACAATTGGAGAAGTTAAGAAAAACTTATATTTTGGACAGCTACATTCTCATACTAATATATCAGATGGTACTGGAACTGTAGATGAGGCATATCAATATGCAGAAAATACTGCAAAAGTAGATTTCTTAGCTGTAACAGATCACTCAAATTGGTTTGATAATGATAAATTAGCGAGCATAGCTGATGGATCAAAGAGTGAAGCTTGGAAAAAGGGTTTAAATGCTGCAGATAGGTATAATAAAAATGGAGATTTCGTAGCTATTTATGGATATGAAATGACTTGGTCAGGTTCTACTGGTGGATATGGTCATATTAATACTTTTAATACGCCAGGATTTGAGACAAGAACAAATAACAAAATGGATTTGAAAAATTACTATAATGCTTTAAAAACCCAAAAACAATCCATGTCACAATTAAATCACCCAGGAAAAACTTTTGGAGATTTTAGTGACTTTGCCTATTATGATGCTGAAATAGATAAGCAAGTTACATTAATTGAAGTTGGAAATGGTGAAGGAGCTATTAGAGGATCAGGATATTTCCCTTCATATGAATATTATACAAGAGCACTTGATAAAGGATGGCATGTTGCCCCTACGAATAATCAAGATAACCATAAAGGTAAATGGGGAAATGCAAACACTGCAAGAACTGTTGTAGAAGCATCTGATCTTTCAAGAGAGTCTGTTTATGATGCAATAAAAGAAAGAAGAGTTTATGCAACAGAAGATGAAAATTTAAAAATTTCTTATGAAGTTAATGGAAATACAATGGGATCAATAATACCACAAACAGATTCACTAGAATTTAATGTTAATGTCGAAGATATGGATTCTAGAGATAATATTAAAAAGATTTCAATAATTGGTGATGGTGGTAAAGTTGTTAAGTCAATTGATAATGTAAATTCTACAATTAAGAATTGGTCATTTACATTAGATAAATCAACAAGTTCATATTACTATGTAAGAGTAGATGAAGCAGATAGTGATATAGCTGTTACATCTGCAGTTTGGGTTGGAGAAAGAGAAAATTTTGGGATTTCTACAGTAGATTCTGACACAGAAGTAATTATTGCTGGTGAGGAATTCAATATAGGAACTACTATATATAATAATGAAGCAACAGCTATAAATAATATTAAAGTAGAATACTATTTAAACAATGGAAGCGAAGCAATAGATACTCAAACTATTGAAAAAGTAGATGCAGGATCATCAATAGTAGCAAAGCTAAAACATAAATTTGAGAAGGCTGGAGATTATTCTTTCCAGGTAAAAGTAACAGCTACTATTAATGGAGAAGTTAAAGAATTTAAAGGATCTATTGAAGTTGAAGTTTTAGGAGCAAATGAAGTTTCTAAAGTTGTTATAGATGGAGCACATCAAAATCAATATGTATCAGGAGACTATTCAAATAAAGTTACAACATTAACTGCTTTAATGGCACAAAATAAAGTTAAGGCAATTATAAATACTAAACCTATAACAGATGAAGTTCTAAATGGAGCATCACTGCTTATAATGTCAGATCCGCAAAGTACAGTTAAGGATGCATATGGATTAACTCCTCAAAAATATACTGACGATGAATTAGCTGCAATAGCTAGATTTGTTAAAAATGGTGGAAATATTGCAATAACTTCTAAAGCTGACTATGGAGATGCTAAGGATGAGTATGGAAATGCAAGACAAGGTAATTCTGTACTTGAAGCAATAGGAGCAAAAATAAGATTTAATGATGATCAAGCAACGGATGATAGTGAAAATGGTGGTCAAAACTATAGGTTATATTTTGATGATTATAATTTAGAAAGTAGTTGGATGAATGGCATAGATACAACTAAAAAATATAGTTTTTATAGCGGTTCAACACTTATAATGCCATCAGATAAATCAAACATAGATGTTTTAGTAAGAGGTCATGCAAATACTTACGGAAATGATGCTGATAACCAAAAGGATAATACTCCAGTAGGAAAAGGTGAAGTTGTGGGATTAGCAGTTGAAACTTTAAGTAATGGAGCAAAAGTTGTAGTGTCAGGTGCTACCTTCTTCTCAAACTTTGAGATGGATGGATTAGATTATTCTAATTATCAAATAACAGAAAAAGTTATAAAAGAACTTGCTTCAGCACCTGAACTTCCAATAAGTAAAATTGCTGATGTAAGAATAGATGCTAATAAAGATAATCTTCCAGATAGATTTGGTGAATCTGTAGTAGTTGAAGGATATGTAACAGCAGCATCTAACGTAGCAGCACCTGGAAATTCATTCTTTGATGTTATTTATATTCAAGATGAAACAGCAGGGTTAACTATATTTGGAGTTTCGACTACATCAGTAAAATTAGGTCAAAAGGTAAGAATTAAAGGAAAAGTTTCATCATATTTAAATGATGCACAAGTAGCTCTTAAAAATGAAAGTTTAGGGCTTAAAATTATTGATGAAAATATTAATTTAGTACAGCTAATTAAACTGTCAACAAAGGATAGCATGCTAGAAGAAAAAGAAGGCCTTTTAGTTAAGGTTGAAGGAAAAGTAACTAGGATTGAAGGACAAAGTATATTTGTAAATGATGGTTCTGGAGAATCAAGAGTTTATGTAGAAGGTTACGTTAGAAGTAGCAAAAATCCTGGAGTAGATGATGAATGGAAGGCTAGAATTAACGTAGGAGATAAAGTTTCTGCAATTGGACTTGCATCTGAGGATCCGGAAGGTCATAGACTAAGAGTTAGAGATTCAGCAGAAATTGAAAAGTTACAAGACAATGATGATGTGAAGGTAATAGGAATAAGTTTAGATAAAACATCAGCTGAATTAAAGATAAATGAAAGCTTAGAATTAAAGGCAAGCATTTCACCAGCAAACGCAACAAATAAAGAAGTTACATGGACAACAAGTGATGAAAAAGTTGCAAAGGTAGATGAAAATGGAAAAGTAACAGCTATAGGAGAAGGAAAAGCAACAATAACAGTTACAACAAAAGATGGAGGCTTTAAAGCTACATGCGAAGTTACTGTAAAACTAGAAGAAGATAATCCGGAAATTATAAAAGTAACAGGAATAAGTTTAGATAAGACATCAGCAGAATTAAAGATAAATGAAAGTTTAGGATTAAAAGCAAGTATTTCACCATCAGATGCAAACAATAAAGAAGTTACTT
>NZ_JADNKB010000002.1:171596-355525 GCF_015555225.1 Clostridium sp. D46t1_190503_E9 | reverse complement strand
AGAATTAAAGATAAATGAAAGTTTAGGATTAAAAGCAAGTATTTCACCATCAGATGCAAACAATAAAGAAGTTACATGGACAACAAGTAATGAAGATATTGCAAATGTTGATGAAAATGGAAAAGTAACAGCTATAGTAGAAGGAAAAGCAACAATAACAGTAACAACAAAGGATGGAAACTTTAAAGCTATATGTGAAGTTACAGTGAAAAATGAAGAAGTACCAGTAGTAAAGGTAACAGGAGTAAGATTAGACAAAACATCAGTAGAATTAAAGATAAATGAAAGTTTAGGATTAAAAGCAAGCATTTCACCATCAGATGCAAACAATAAAGAAGTTACTTGGACTTCAAGTAATGAAGATATTGCAAATGTTGATGAAAATGGAAAAGTAACAGCTATAGGACAAGGAAAAGCAACAATAACAGTAACAACAAAGGATGGAAACTTTAAAGCTATATGTGAAGTTACAGTGAAAAATGAAGAAGTACCAGTAGTAAAGGTAACAGGAGTAAGATTAGATAAAACATCAGCAGAATTAAAGATAAATGAAAGATTAGAATTAAAAGCAAGCATTTCACCAGCAAACGCAACAAATAAAGAAGTTACATGGACAACAAGTGATGAAAAAGTCGCAAAGGTAGATGAAAATGGTAAAGTAACAGCTATAGGAGAAGGAAAAGCAACAATAACAGTTACAACAAAAGATGGAGGCTTTAAAGCTACATGCGAAGTTACTGTTAAGAGCGATAAGGATGATAATGGAACAACTAATCCTGTAGAAAATATAGTTGAAAAAGTAGAAAATCCTAATGGAAAGAATCAAGTAGTTATAAAAATTCCATCAAATGAAATTAGAGTTGAAATAAAAGATATAGAAGCTATAAAAACTGGAAATGGATCTTTTGAAATTAAAAATGGAGAAAATACTATACTACTACCATTTACCTTAATTGATAAAGAACTATTAAAAGAAGGTTCAAGTATAATTTTTGAAATGAAGGTTAAAGAAGATGCAACTATTACAGCTGGAATTAGAGGAGTTAAAAAAGTATTTGAATTCAACTTATTGATTAAGAATGGCGAAGAAGTAGTTACAGTTCATAGCTTTAAAGATGGAGTTGCAACTGTAACTTTAAAGTTAACAGATGAAGATTTAAAAGGCTTAAATAAGGCTAATTTAGCTGTATTTTATTATAATGAAGAAACTAAGACATTTGAACAATTAGAAACAACTATAAATGGAAATGAAATAACTTTTAAAACACCACATTTTAGTAAGTTTATAATTGCAGAAAAAGCTAATAATGAAAGTGGAGTAATTTTACCAGCTACTGGTGGGAATAATCCTATTTATTTAATAATTGTAGGTATAATTATAGTTGGAGCTGGAGCATTTATGTTATTAAGCAAAAAGAAAAAGATGGAAAATAAATAAATTCTATTAAAAAATTTAGGCTGCTAAATTATCTTTAGCAGCCTTTAGAATGCTCTTAGAAAAGCTAAAATTATAAGCATTGCACCTGATAGCCAAGAAAGGTTTATATTTGTAGTTTCAACAAACTTCTTTCCCATAAAAGCACCAAGTAAAATGGCTATTATACCAATTAAAAGAGCGACTATAAAAACGTCTATATAATTAATAGATATAAGGCTACTACCAAATCCAACAGCTAAACTATCTAGTGATAGGGCTAATGCAAGGTAAAATGCTTCTTTTGATGTAAGTATCTTAGATTTATCGAAATCAGCCTTTGTTTCATCTGCATATACTTGTAGAACAATATTAAAATCAAATAATTTAAAAGTTAATGGTGATAAATTATTTGATTTATTCTTAATATAAGATTTTAATAAACTTTCAAAGAGTCTATATACTCCTAAAAGAAAAAGTATAAGAAAACTCATAATTCTTGCAACATTAGCAGATATATAATTTTGAAGGAATCCACCAACAATAAGAGAAAGTCCAAGCATACTAGCTGATATTATGTCCACTATGAAAGCAGAGGTCAGTGGAATTTTGATTTTACTAGTTCCATATGCAATACTTGCTATGAATGAATCTATTGATACAGATAAAACTAATATTATTGTTTCAATCATAAATTTGTCCTCAGAAATTATTTTTACTTCATAATATGAAAAAAATATTTATATAGTTACAAAAAGTGATTTAATATAAATCTAAATTAATAAAAAAATAGTAGTAAAAAATCTTTTTTAAATATAAAATATTATTTGATAATTAAATTAAAGGAGAACAAAATGGATAATAAAGAATTGAACTTAGAAGATAATGAAAAGAAGATAATGAGTTTCTTAGATGAAGATGGTAATAAAATAGACTTTGAAGCTGTAGCAAGAATTTATTTAGAAGAAAAAGAATATTTGTTATTAGCTCCAATGGATGAAAAGAGCGAAGATGTGTATGTTTTTAGAGTAGATAATGTAGATGGAAAAGAAGAATTAAACTTAGTTGAAGATGATAAGGAATTTTTAGCGGTTAAAAAAGAATATAAAAAATTATTATATTAATTGGAGGAGTTTATGAATTATAGTAAGATTATAGAGATATTAGATGAAAATTATTTAACTGAAATTGAAGAATTAAAAAAAGAAGATGGTTTATTCTTGGTAAAATTCTTTTTAGATTTTGATGAAGATGTTTTAAAAGCAGCAAGAAGTTATTCAAATGAAGAAAGTGATTACGAAGAAGAAAGTAATGAATGGTATAAAGAATACTTTATTCCTTACCTTTATGACTATGGTAATGATGAAGTTGTTGATATAATTGAGGAAATAGTTGAAGAGCTAGAAATTTCAGGCGAAGTTATGGCTTTTCAGATTGATCCAGGAAATTGTGAAAATATTAAATTTATGGCATTGTTTACAGAAGAAGAAAGTGATTTATCTATTGAGGATGTTGCAAAAGAGTTTATTTGCTAATTGATAGATACATATGAAAAAAATTCTATTGCATATGAAGCAATTTATGATATAATAAAATCATAAAATAAATCCTGAGATGTGCGCTAAGCTTATAATATTCAACCTACATTATTGATACGGGATTTGCAATAGCTAAAACAATGTCAGGCTTCAGTAATTCACTTTATGTGGCAGGAGAAGGCAGCGGATTAGTGAGCTTAACCCACCTGCGAGCCGCAGGTATGAATATTTAAGTGAACGGCATGTTGGGAGTATATTTGTTAATAATACCTCATGTAATGAGGTGTTTTTTTTATTCAGAAAATATAGAAACTTTTAAGTTAATAGCTTATAAAGTTTCTATATTTTTTGTTTTATAAGGAATTATATTTAACTAATTTATAAATAAAGTAATCATCAAATTCACACATAATAAATAATTAGTAGACTATTTAAGCAACCTTTTTGAAAGGGTTGCTACCAAAGTGTCTTTTTACATATCTTTTATAGATATTCTTTTGTGATTTACTTATTAGCTTGTCCAAATCTTGTGAAAGATAAATTATTAATCTGTTGCTTGGAGAAAGATACCCTAATAAAAAGTTAAGTATAGCTTTCTTTAGTAGTATTTGTCTTCTACATTTCTTTATCATTTTTAGTAGCACCTCCATCTATTTACAAAATACATCGTGTTATAACAATATTATACCAAAAAGTATAAAGATGTAAAATAAATTCATAAAACAAATAACAACAAATTAGTTTAAAATTTTACTGTATCCTTTATCAAAAATTGTAAAAATATCAAATATAATGGAAGGCATATAAAAATATTACATGGATATAAAAAATAACGAGAAAAGAGTTTGTCGAAATTATATAAGTTGATATTGATTTAAATAGAGGGTAAAATATAAGAAAGAATTAAAATTAAAATTAGAATAAAGAGGAGAACTAAAGATGGATTATCAAAGTATGAAAATGGATGATGTAATAAAAAGAATTAATGAACTTTATAAGAAGAGTAAAGAAGAGGGATTAAACGATTTAGAAAAAGAAGAACAACAAATTTTAAGAAGAAGATATATAGATAGTGTAAAAAATAATTTTAGAGCTCAACTAGAAACAGTGGAACCAAAAAAAAGAAATTAAAGGGTGATAAATTTGTCAGTTACAGTTGAAAAAATAATAAAAGATTTTGACATGGAAGTATTGGTTGAAGGGGAAAAAGATGTAGAAATATTTGTAAATGATATAAATAGACCAGGATTACAATTATCAGGATTTTATAATTACTTTGCTCCTGAAAGAATACAAGTAATAGGAAAAGCAGAATGGAGTTTTTTAGAGGCAATGGGCCTTGAACTTCGTAAGAAAAGAATAGATAAGTATTTCAGTTTTAATTTAAAATGTCTAGTGATTACAAGAGATTTAGAACCTCAAGAGGAGTTATTAAAAGCAGCTAAGAAAAATAAAATTTGGCTTATTAGAACTAAATTAGTAACAACAAAACTTATTAGTAAGCTAACTATTTATCTTACAGGACAATTAGCACCAGAAACTAGACTTCATGGAGTATTGGTGGATGTGTATGGAATAGGAATATTGATAACAGGAGAAAGTGGAATTGGCAAAAGTGAAACTGCTTTAGAACTTATAAAAAGAGGTCATAGATTAGTAACTGATGATGCGGTAGATATAAAAGAAATTGATGGAGAGTTAATTGGTAGGTCACCAAGAATTACTATAGGTATGCTTGAAGTAAGAGGAATTGGTATAATAGATGTCGCATCGTTATATGGGTTAAGTTCTATATTACCTGAAAAGGATATACAATTACTTATGCATTTTGAGCATTGGAAAGATGATGGGGATTACGATAGATTAGGATTAAATGATGATCGTCAAGATATATTGGGAGTTAAAGTTAAAAAACTTAGAGTTCCTGTAAGGCCAGGAAGAAATATCGCTGTTATAATAGAGGCTGCGGCTGTAAATTATAGACATTCACTAATGTCTGAGGTTACTCCGGTAGATATAATTGAAAGTAGAATGGATAAGATAATAGAATAATACTTATATTAATAGTATAGGTTTAAAAATACTTATAATAAATAAAATCAGGAGGGCTAATATGGATAAAAAGGAAGATAAAAAAAATCCTTGGTTAAAATATACGGGAGATAAGAAAGATGAATTATTTGATTTTTGTAAAGGATATATAGATTATATGTCTTTATGCAAAACAGAAAGAGAATGTGTTTTAACAAGTATAGATATGGCTGCTGCTCTAGGATATAGAGATTTAGAAGAAGTTATAGAAAATGGGGAGACTTTAAAAGTTGGTGATAAGATATTTATAAATAATAAAGATAAAGCATTAGCACTATTTCTTATAGGTGAAGAGCCAATTGAAAAAGGTATGAGAATAATAGGATCTCACGTAGATTCTCCAAGATTGGATTTAAAGCAAAATCCTCTATATGAAGATTCTAACCTTGCAATGATGGAAACTCATTATTATGGTGGAGTTAAAAAGTACCAATGGGTCACATTACCATTAGCATTACACGGAGTTGTTGTTAAGAAAGATGGTACCAAAATTGATGTAGTAATTGGTGAAGATAATAATGATCCTGTTGTAGGAATATCTG
Organism: Clostridium sp. D46t1_190503_E9; assembly: GCF_015555225.1. Lineage (NCBI taxonomy): Bacteria > Bacillati > Bacillota > Clostridia > Eubacteriales > Clostridiaceae > Clostridium > Clostridium sp. D46t1_190503_E9. Next base: position 349,940 of record NZ_JADNKB010000002.1, on the reverse strand, counting down.
ATCTCTTAATACATTTATCTGCAGATCAACTTCAAAAGAAAGCTAATGTAGTTATTGAAGGTGAAGATTTAAATTTATTAGTTGGAAATATGCCTTTAGAAGGATGCGAAAAGGATGCTGTTAAAGCAAATATTCTTAATATCCTAAAAGAAAAGTATGATTTTGAAGAAGAAGATTTCTTATCAGCTGAAATAGAAGTAGTTCCAGCAGGAAGAGCTAGAGAATATGGATTAGATAGAAGTATGATAATGGCATATGGTCAAGATGATAGGGTTTGTGCTTATACTTCATTAATGGCTCTTTTAGATTTGGATAAAAGCAAATATACTTCAGTAGTATTATTAGTTGATAAAGAAGAAGTAGGAAGCAATGGAGCAACTGGGATGCATTCAAAATTCTTTGAAAATGTTGTAGCTGAAGTTATGGATAGACTTGGAGAATATTCAAGCTTAAAATTAAAAAGAGCATTAGCAAACTCAAAGATGTTATCAGCAGATGTAACAGCTGCTTATGATCCTAATTATCCTTCTGTAATGGAAAAGAAAAATTCTGCATATTTCGGTAAGGGCCTTGTATTTAGTAAATATACAGGCGCAAGAGGAAAATCAGGATGTAATGATGCAAATCCAGAATTTATGGCATGGCTTAGAAATGTTATGGATAAAAATGATGTTTTATTCCAAACAGCTGAACTTGGTAAAGTAGATCAAGGAGGCGGTGGAACGATCGCATATATTTTAGCAGAATATAATATGGAAGTTATCGATTGTGGTGTAGCGCTTCAAAATATGCATGCTCCTTGGGAAGTAGCAAGTAAGTTAGATATCTATGAAACTATGAGAGGATATAAGGCTTTCTTAGAGGAAGAATTAGAATAAATAGTTTAATCAAGAATAGAGTTAAGACTGTATCAATACTAGTATTTTACATATATTGATACAGTTTTATATTTTATTCACATAATTAGATTTTAGTGAATAAAATATATCATAGGCAAGAGGTGATTTACTATGAATTTTGATTGGTCAAGATTTAAGAACTATGGTTTATGGGTTTCTATTCTTGCATTAATTCCAATGATTTTAAGTGCTTTTGGTGTACACATAGTTCCAGAAGAATATCGAACTATAACTCATGCAATATTATCTATATTAGTTGCATTAGGTATAGTTAGTAATCCTACAACTCAATCCAAATGGTTTAATGACGATAAAAGAATAGATAAATAAATTTAAATATAATTATTTATAGAGATATTATTTTTAATAATATCTCTATTTAATTATTAGAAGTATTTGAAAGCCATAATAAATTAATATAAAATTAAGTTATTATATTATTGAAAAGTGAGAGTATATATGAAAATTGGGGAATTTAGTAAGATAAACAAAATAAGTATAGAAACTGTAAGACACTATATGGATTTGGGCCTAATTATACCATATAAGAATGGGTCTCAATATGAATTTAATCAAAAGTGTCAAAAAGAACTTGAAAATATTTTAAATCTAAAATCTTTAGGATTTACATTAAATGAAATAAAATCTATTTTTGTTTATGAGACCTTAGGAAAGCTTAGTATCACTGAAAAAAATAATATTTTACATGATTTATTTACATTAAAGAAAAAGGAAATAAGTAAAAAAATAAATGAACTAGTAGAGATAGAAACTAAATTGACAAAGAAAATAAAAGATATAAATTCAGTAGAGGTAAAAAGAAATTTTAGTTTAGGAATAGATATTAAAAATTTAAATTTATTATCATGTGTTAGTTGCAGAGAAGATTTATACTTAGAAGAAGGCAATATAAAAAACAACCAAATATTAGATGGAAAGTTAAAGTGCACTTGTGGTATTAGCTATAGTGTAAAATCTGGAATATTAATTGTTGATGAGTATGCTGAAAAAAAGAGTAGTGAAGTAAATAACAACATTATTGAAGAGTATATAAAAGAAACCGATGAAAATTATATTTTGAATGTAAGAAAAGGATTAGATTGGGTTCATAATGAGCTTTGTAAGCTTGATTTTAGTGATAAAGTAATCTTAGAAATAGGAAGTGGATTAGGGTTTCTATTAAGAAATTTATATGATGATTTAGATGAGAGTAGCGTATATATTGCTATAGATAATAATATTGAAAAGCATAATTATTTGAAATCATTAATTGAAAGAAGTAATACTAAAAAAAATATAATGTTTATTTGTACAGATTTTAAGTATGTGCCAATAAAGGAAAAGTCCATTGATTTATTTTTAGATTATGGAGGGAGCAGTAATTACTGGTTTGAAAAAAATGATTTTTCTATTAAAGATATATTAAAGTATTTAAAAGAAGATTCATATGTTGGGTTATCGTACATTTTATTTAAAAAATTTGTGTTAAGTAACTCCATAAAAGAAGAAAATAGAAAAAATTTTAATATTAATTATATTAAAGAAGAGCTAAAAAAACATAACTTTAAAATGATATCAGAACAGAAATCAGATTATTTAAACAAACCTAGTATATATGAAGATTATTTTTCAGAAAGTGAAGAAGTTTATTCATATTTGTATTTTGGAAAACGGTAGGGTTAACCCTATCTTTTCTTTTGAGTTTAATAAAAATAAGAATATTAGATACTTGATATGGTGTAAAGGAGAGAGTATAGAATTTTCTAGAGGTGATAAGAATGAAATTTATAAAAAATAAAGGCGATAGAAATGCTCTCTTATTTTATCTAGGAAGCTTAGTATCAATATTTGGGACAACGATATATACTTTTGCAATAAGTTTATATACGTTAAAGATGACTGGATCAAGTGTTAGTTTTTCTACAACATTGATTTTAAGTATAATACCTATAATTATACTAAATCCAATTGTGGGAGTTATGGCTGACAAATTTAATAAGAAAAAATTAGTAGTTACAGCTAATCTATTAAATGGAATATTTCTAGTTATAATATATTTAATAAGCAATTGGAAGGGGTTAAGCATTGGAATTATTTATTTAAGTACTTTTGTTATTAATAGTATAAATATTATATTTGATGTTAGTATAGATTCTTCAATACCTAATATTGTTTCGAAAGAAAAAATAGTTAATATCAATGCAGGAAATCGAATAATAGATTCAATATCCTCTGTACTTGGTCCAGTATTTGGGGGAATAGCTTTTGCTATATTTGATATAGAGTTTTTTATATTAATAAATTCTATTTCATTTTTACTTTCAGCTATTTTAGATACTTTGATTGATTTTAAATATAATACTAATAGTGAATTAGAAGAGAAGCAGGATAAAAGAATTACGATAGGAAATTTGAATTATTTTAAGGAAATAGCAGAAGGTTTTAAATATTTAATAAGCAAAAGATACATTGTTGAGATTCTAGCCCTATTTATAATAGTTAACTTCTTTATTTCTTTCTCGGTTACTATTCCAATACCAATTATTTTAAATAATATATTAGAAATTCCAGCTAAAAGTTTTGGATTAATTCAGGGAGCAATCCCGATAGGTATGATAATAGGCGCATTTATGGTAAAAAAGATCATAGCAAAATATAAGTTGAATAGTATCTTTTCAGTAACAGGAATAATTATGTCTGTGAATATAATATTACTTTCTATCCCACTTTTTATTAATAACATAAATAATATAAATGTATATGTTATTTACTATTTGCTTATAATGATCTTTATGGGAATATGTGTATCTTTAGTTGATATTCCTTTTTCATATACTATGCAAACTAATATAGAAGAAGAATTTAGAGCGAGGTCTTTAAGTTTAACAATAAGTATAGTAAAAGTAGTTGTTCCTATATCATATTTAATATCAGGAGTTTTACTTCAAAATATAGAAGCTTATATAGTAATTTTATTTGGAGGAATTACAGTATTAATAGTAAGTATAATATTCTATAAATATATATCAAAGAAATAAAGAGATGTATAAGACACCTCTTTATTTAGAATGAAAAGTATAAAATTATGATAGTATTTTACATTAGATTATTTTCATTTATATTATTAAGGAGCTGCTACAGACAGCTCTTTAATTATGAGAGAGAACCCAACTTAACATAGAGATTATAGAATCATCTTGAGGAATATTAACATCACCTACACTTCCATGACCTTCATCATTAGGAATTCCATGACAATCTGATCCGCTTGAAATAAATAAATTTCTGTCTTTAGCTAGCCTTAAAAATTTATTTGTATCTTTTTCGGTATTTTTATAATAAATAGCTTCAAGTCCATCAAATCCCAAATCTAATAAATCTTCAACAGGTGTTTTTTTAACCAATACAGGATGTGCTAAAAAAACTAAGGCACCATACTTTTTTAATAGTTTAATACCATCTTTAGTAGAAAGTTTAGTAGATGGAATATAAGCTGGACAATTATTACCTATAAAGTTATCAAATATATAATCATGGTCATAAGGATAACCAGCATCAATTATAGCTTTTGCTATATGAGGTCTTGCAATAGTATCTTTTCCATTAGATAAAACTTTATTTATATCAATTTCAATATTATGATATTTTTTTAGATTATCAACTATCTTATATGCTCTAGAAATTCTTCTTTCTTTAAATTCATTTAATATATTATTAAGTTCCAGATGATCATAATTATCTTTATTAAAGAAGCCTAAAACATGGATTGATTCACCATTATATTCTGTAGAGAGTTCTATTCCAGGAATAAATTTAACATTGAGAGTTTCAGCCTCATTTAAAGCTTCTTTTATACCAGTTAATGTATCGTGATCTGTTAAAGAAATATAGTCTAAGTTCTTTTCTTTTGCCATTTTTACAATATCGCTAGGAGTGAATCTACCATCAGAACAAATAGAATGAATATGCAAATCGCATTTAAACATATATCTTCTCCTTTCAAATTAATAATATATAACTTAGAATTTTAAAGTTATATACTATTATGATATAATTTATTCATTAAAATAATTTTAACATAATAATATTGCTTTTAACACAAAACATGGAGGAGATTTATGCTTTTAATGATAGATAATTATGATTCGTTTGTGTTTAATTTAGTTAGATATATAGAAGAGTTAGGAGAAGATGTTTTAATATATAGAAATGATAAGATAACAATTGAAGAAATAGAAAAGCTAGATATAGATGGAATAATAATTTCTCCAGGCCCTAAGACACCTACTGAAGCAGGGATATCACTAGATATCTTACATAATTTTAAAGGCATTAAGCCTATACTTGGAATATGTCTTGGGCATCAGTGTATAGGTCATTATTTTTCTAGTAGTGTAATAAAAGGAAAAGAGCCTGTGCACGGTAAAATAAGTTATATTAATCATTCAAATAAAGGTGTATTTAAAGATATAAAAAATCCATTAAGAGTCACAAGATATCATTCTCTTATAATAGATGAGAAAAATCTTAGTAGTGATTTAGAAGTTACTAGTTATACTGAAGATAATGTAGTTATGGGGGTTAGACATAAGGAATATCCTATTTTTGGAGTTCAATTCCATCCTGAAGCTGAAATGACAGAAGATGGACATAAAATAATAAAGAATTTTATAGAGATATCAAAGAACTTTAGGGAGGATATGAATGGTTAAAGTAAGAGAAGTTAAAATTAAATTTAATCCTCTTGAGGTTTATAATATTTTTAAGGATGGAGTAAATACGATATTATTAGATTCATCTAAAGAAGATAAAATTTTATCTAAATTTTCATTTATAGGTATAAATCCTTTTATGATTTTTGAGTCCAAAGGACAAGAATTATTTATTAACAAAGTAAAAGTACAAGGTGAACCATTTTGGGTTCTAGAAAGTCTTATAAATAAATATAAATACGATAATAACGAATATGAAAATATACCTCTTATTTCAGGCGCAATTGGATATATATCATATGATACAGGAAGAATATTGGAGAGGATTCCAGATACAAGTAATGAAGATTTTAATATAAGTGATATGAAGTTTATTTTTTATAAGAATATAATAATTTTTGATTTAGAAAATAATAAGCAATACATAACATCAATAAGTGATACTAATTATAATGAAGAGTTAGATTATTTAGAGAAAAAGATAGGTTTAGCAACTGTAATAAAAGAGAAAAATTTTGAATCTATAAATAATAATTTTAAATCTAACTTTGAAAAAGAAGACTATAAAAAAGCAATTACTAAATTAAAAAACTATATTGTAAATGGTGATGTTTATATTGCTAATATGACTCAAAGGTTTTATACGGAAAATGAGGAAGATCCATTTGAAATATATAAAAAATTAAGAACTATAAATAAGGCTCCTTTCTCTGCATATATGAATTTTGAAGATTTTCAAGTAATAAGTTCATCACCTGAAAGATTTATAGAAATAAATAAAGGCAAAGTAGTTACAAGGCCAATAAAAGGGACAAGACCTAGAGGGAAGAATGAAGAAGAGGATATAAAGAATAGTCTAGAACTTATTAATAGCGAAAAAGATAGAGCAGAGTTATTAATGGTAGTAGATCTTGAAAGAAATGATTTAAGCAAGGTATGTAAACCTCACTCTGTAAAAGTAACTGAACTTTTTAAGCTTGAAAAATATGCGACTGTATTCCATTTAGTTTCAACTGTAGAGGGAAGATTAAAGGATAATGTATCTGCAGTGAAGTGTATTAAAGAATGTTTTCCAGGGGGATCTATAACAGGAACACCCAAAATTAGAGCTATGGAAATAATAGAAGAATTAGAGGGGTTAAAAAGAAATCTTTACACAGGTTCTATAGGTTATTTTGATTTTAGAGGAAATGCAGATTTTAATATTGCTATAAGAACAATTATTAAGAAAGATAATAAGGCGTACTTTGGAGTTGGTGGCGGTATAACTTATGATTCTATAGAAGAAGATGAATATAATGAAACACTAGATAAAGCAAAAGCTTTAATGAGGGTATTATAATGAGAAATGTAATAGTTGGAAAAGATAAGATAACTATAGATAGTGGATATTTTTTTGCAAGAGGTGTATTTGAAACTATACTAGTGAAAGAAAAGCCAATATTTTTAGAGAAACATATAAATAGACTTAATAATGGTATTAATACTCTGCAAATTGGAGAATTAGTAGAAGTAGAAGATATTAATAATTTAATAAAAGATTTTAATATAGAGAATTGTGCTTTAAAAATAGTTGTGACAGAAAAAAATATAGTATTAGAAACAAGAGAACTAGTATATAAAAGTGGAGATTATTTAAGAGGATTTTCATTAAAGATAGCAGGGACAATAAAAAATTCAACTTCTAAATTAACATATATAAAATCTATGAACTATTTAGAAAATATTTTAGAAAGAGAAGAAGCTACAAAAGAAGGATATAATGAAGTTATATTTTTAAATGAAAAAGGATATGTATGTGATGGCAGCTTATCTAATATATTTATTGTGAAGAATGGTACAATCTTTACTCCAAAAGTTAGTAGTGGATTACTTCCAGGGATAGTTAGAGATTATGTTATTAGAAATCACAATGTAATAGAGAAAGAAATAAATTTAGATGAAATAATGAATGCAGATGAAATATTTATAACAAATAGTTTATTAGGTATAATGGGAGTAAGTAAATTTGAAAATAGAATTTTGACAGAAAATAAAATCACAATTAAGATTAGAGAAGAGTATGAAGCACAAATTGAAAACTAGGAGGGGCGTTTAATGATAGATAGAGAAAAAATATTAGAAGGAGTAAAGCTAATATTAGAAGGTATTGGAGAAGATCCAAATAGAGAAGGGCTTTTAGAAACTCCAGATAGAATGGCTAGAATGTATGAAGAAATATTTTCGGGTATAGGACAAGAAGCAAAAGAGGAACTATCAAAAACATTTACTGTTGAGGGCAATGATTTAGTTCTTGAAAAAGATATTACATTTTATTCAATGTGTGAACATCACCTTGTACCTTTTTATGGTAAGGCTCATATTGCTTATATACCAAATGGAAAGGTTGCAGGACTTTCAAAACTTGCAAGATGTGTAGAAGTTTATGCAAAGAAACCACAGTTGCAAGAAAGATTAACAACAGAAGTTGCTGATGCAATAATGAAATATTTAGATGCAGAAGGCGTTATGGTAGTAATTGAAGGTGAACATATGTGTATGACTATGAGAGGTGTAAAAAAGCCAGGAACAAAAACTATTACAACAACGTACAGAGGATGCTTTAAAGACGATTATGAGCTAAGAAAAGAAGTAATGAGCTTATTAAAATAGGAGGTGGGATTTTGCAAAATGTTAACAAGATTCTAAATAGCCCTAAGTATAAAAGCTTATTAAATGAATTAAATGAATTAGAAATAAATAGAGAATTTTGCAATCATACCATTGAGCATTTCTTAGATGTTGCAAGAATTGCGTATATAACTGTACTAGAAAAGGGTTTGAAATATAATAAAGAAGTAATATATGCTATAGCTTTATTACATGATATAGGAAGAGTTTTGCAATATAATGAAGGAATAGATCATCATAAAGGAAGTGCCATAATAGCATCAGAATTATTAGAAGATACAAATTTTAGTAAGGAAGATAAAAATTTAATTATTAAATGTATAAAAGAGCATAGGCAAGAAAGTGATGATGAGCTTTCAAAAATTATATATAAAAGTGATAAGCTTTCAAGAAATTGTTTTAATTGTAAGGCTTATAATGATTGTTATTGGGATGAAAATAAAAAAAATAAAATTATAAGATTATAAAAATACAAGCTAAAGGGGAGAGAAATATGAAGATAGCAAATAAAGTAATAAATTTAGATGAAAGAACTTATGTAATGGGTATACTAAATGTAACACCAGATTCTTTTTCTGATGGTGGAAAATACAATGAAACTCAGGAAGCTGTAAAAAGAGCAAAGCAAATGGTAGAAGAAGGTGCCGATATAATAGATATAGGTGGAGAATCAACAAGACCAGGAGCAGAGTATGTATCTGAAGAAGAAGAAATAAAGAGAGTAGTGCCAATAATTAAAGCTATAAAAAATGAGTTAGATGTTTTAATATCAATAGATACTTATAAAAGTAAAACTGCAGAAGAAGCTATAAAAGCAGGAGCAGATATAATAAATGACGTATGGGGATTTAAAAAAGATAAAAATATGGCTAAAGTAGTAGCAGAATATAATGTACCATGCATACTAATGCATAACAGAGAAGATAAACCTTATACTAATTTAATGAACAATGTATTAGTAGATTTAATAGAAAGTATAAATATAGCTTTAGATGCTGGTGTAAAAAGAGAAAATATTATATTAGACCCAGGCATAGGGTTTGCTAAAACTTATGAGGAAAATTTGATTGTGATGAATAACTTGGAACGAATTGTAAATATAGGATTCCCTGTTTTACTTGCAACTTCAAGAAAGTCAATGATTGGATTAGCATTAAATTTACCAGTAGATGAGAGAGTAGAAGGAACTATAGCAACTACTGTAATGGGAATAATGAAAGGATGCAAAATCGTTAGAGTGCATGACGTGCTTGAAAATAAAAGAGCTTGCATAATGACAGATAAAATATTAAAAATGAAATAGAGGGAAAACTATGGATAAGTTATATTTAAAAGATGTTGAGATATTTGCAAACCATGGTGTATTTAATGAGGAAAAATCTCTTGGACAAAAATTTATATTATCTTTAGAATTAGATATAGATTTGAGCTTAGCATCTAAAACAGGAGATTTAACAAAGTCAGTTCATTATGGAGAGCTTTGTCATAATATCGAAAAGGAATTTCAAAAAGAGAGCTATGATTTAATAGAAACTGCAGCAGAAAAAATAGCAGAATACGTATTATACAATTATGATTTAGTAAAAAATATAAAAGTATATTTAAAAAAACCATGGGCACCAATAGGAAGACATTTAGATACAGCTGCAATTGAAATAAATAGAGGATGGCATAAAGCATATATTGCATTAGGTAGCAATATTGGAGAAAAAGAAGAAAATATAAATATTGCTATAGAAAAAATAAAAAGTAATAAGGAAATAAAATTAGTAAAAAAATCTACTATAATAGAAACAGAGCCATGGGGATATGAAGAGCAAGATAGTTTTAAAAATGCGGTTATAGAAGTAGATACTATATTGAATCCAAATGAGCTTATGACTTTGCTACTAGATATAGAAAAAGATATGAAGAGAGAAAGAATAATTAGATGGGGTCCAAGAGTAATAGATTTAGATATTATCTTTTATGATGATTTAATAACAAGCAATGATTTCGTAACAATACCTCATCCTAGAATGGAAGAAAGAGAATTTGTATTAGCTCCATTAAATGAAATTGCTCCTAATATGATACATCCATTAAATAAAAAAAGAGTGTTTAGAATGTTAGAAGAAATAAAAAAATAAAATAACAAAAAATAATAATAAAAATAGTTTTATAGAATAACATAAGTTAGATTAAAATAGGACAGTAGATAAGTTAGTGTAAAAATAAGAATTTATCTACTGTCTTTTAAATTATCCTTCAAATCCACTTGAAACTTTCTTTATATATTCACAAAACTTATATAAATTATAATAATCAGAGACACCTTCCATGGAAATATTATCCTTATCATATACCCCATCCCAAGGATGAATTGATATTAATTTGTCAGTATATGCATTTATTATATATTTTGCATCTGAGAACTCTATAATTAACTTATACTCAGGAGTAAGATCTTTTTCTATTTCAGCTCCATAGTTTTCATTACTTAATGACTCGATAAATTCAGGTAAAATGCTATGTTCACCTTCATTAACACTATAATACTTATATACATTTAAATCGAAAATTTTAATTGTATAGGATTCGTTATTATTTAGCTTTTCTTGAATTTGATTTGTATAGTAATTATTACTTGGTTTAGACTTTGGTCTTATGTATTGTGAGCTATTAAAATTACAACCAGTAAATAAAAATATAATTAATACAGAAATAGAAGCAAAAAAATATTTCTTCACGATTTACCTCCTCAAATAATAAGTTATATATAAACTTATTCTTATAAAAAAGACTTTAGAACATTTTTACACAAAAGAGAATATAATGAACTAATAACAATTTTCCTTGGAGGCAGGGTGAAATACGGAATAGATATAAATAATACTAGAATTTTAAACGCCATTTCACAAGGATTAAAGGAAAGAGGTAATTTCATTGTAAATTTATCTCAAATTCAAAATAGAAATATAGGGAAAAACTTATTAGAAAAGGTTCTTATAGCCAATATAACAAATATAGATTTTTATGTTGGAATAGAATTTAAAAAAGATATTTCGATGTGTGAAATATTTTATGATAGAAATTCAAAAATTTGCTGTGAAATGGTAGAAAATCTTTTGAAGAATAACCTTAAAAATACGATTTGTGAAAAAGGTGAACATCTTTACTTGCTTAAAAATACAAATGCACCCGGATTATATATAAAGATACCTCTAGAAAATGAAGAGATAATAGAAAAATTATATATAGAAGGAATAGTTAATATATTAGCTAATATTAATTTGTAATGTGTGATAGTAAAAATAATAGTATAAATATGATATGAAAGTTCTTTAAAAACATAATTTCATATCATATTTTTATGAAATTATACAAAGAGATTTTAGTAATAAAAATATTATTTGGGTAGTAGAAATAAGTATCAGTAATAATGGGGAGAGTATTATGCACATAATAGCAACTATAGGACCAAAATCTACAGATAAATGGATTATTAAAGAACTTATAGAAAATGGAGTAGATATATTAAGGTTAAATTGTTCTCATTTTAATAAAGACGAATTTGAATATGTAATAAAATTTTCTAGGGAGATAAAAAGAGATGTACATATACTAGTTGATTTATGTGGGAAAAAGATAAGAGTATCTAAAGATTTAAAATATATATACAAGATTTATAATGGACAAGAAGTGTATTTTTGTGGAGAAGATTTATATAGGAGCATAGATACTTCAAAACTTAATGAAATGAAGCTTATTCCTTTAACAATAGGAACAGAGGAAATAATAAAAAGTGACATTAAATCTATCTCTATGAAGGATAACACTATGAATTTCGAAATTATAGAAGTAGATAAAGGCGTAATAAAAACTAAAGTTATTAGAGGAGGAATTATAAGGGGAGGGAAGGGATGTAATTTATCTAATGTATATGATGATAAAACTTTTTTAAGTGAAGGAGATAAAGAGAATATATTATGGGCGTTAGATAATGATATAGATATAATTTGCCAATCTTTTGTTGAAAGAAAAGAAGATATTAATATAATAAATAAATTAATAAAAGAAAAATATCCAGATAATAAATGTAGACTATGGGCTAAAGTGGAAACACCTACTGGAATAAGTAATATTAAAGAAATTTTAGATGTAGTGGATTCCATTGTTATAGGAAGAGGAGATTTAGTACCTGAGTCAGGTATATTAAATGCTGTAAATCTTCAAGAGCAAGCTATTAATATTATAAAGGAAAGTAATAAAAAAGTTTTTATAGCAACACACTTATTAAATAGCATGAAGAATGGCAATCCTGCAACTTTGCCAGAAATAGAAAGCATTTATAAATTTATCAAATATGGTATTGATGGGTTTTTATTAGCTGGAGAAACTTCTATAGGGAAAGCTCCGATTCAAACTGTTAAGTTCTTAAAAAATGCAATAGAATATTATAGCATAGGTGATATAAATGAGTAAGAAGATAGAAAAAATTATTTATTCAATATTATGGATGCTTTTAGGAGTTGCAATGATTTTATTATTTTTATATGTATATGAATGTGTTTGGTGAGATATATTCTAAAAGATAATATCAATATTTACTATACTTTTAGTTTTAATTATGTAAATTATTAATTAAAACATAGGTTTAAATTAAAAATCTTTGAAGTAATTTTCAAAGATTTTTAATTTTTTTTGCCTTCAGTTTTCAAGTTGATATATAGTTTGCTCTGGCATAGAGTAAAGTTAAGAAATAAGTAAAATTATATATTTGATCTTTTTATTACAAAAGATTCACCTAAAAGATTCATAAGTTTAAAATTCTTACGATAAATATAAAGAAACGTATTTAATATATATTTGATTTAAAATGATATAAAGGTGGGAAGAAAATGTACAATATATTACATGTAGAGCAAAGTAGTTTTTTTTCTAAATTAGTAGAGAAAATTGTTAAAGAAAAAGGACATAAGTATATTAACGTAAATGGTTTTAATGAGGCAAGAGAAGTATTAAATTCGCAAAATGTTAGTCTTATAATATCATCATTATATGCTAATGGTGGAGATATTGAAGAGTTTGTAGGAGTAGTAAATAAAAGGTTTGATATTCCTATTTTTATAGTTACCAGTGAAGATATGGATGATAAAAGAAAAGATTTGGTTAATCTTGGTATAAGTGAATATATACTAAAAAAAGATTTAGAAGAAGAAATTAGAAATTATTTAGATAATATTTTTAGAGCTGACGAGTATATGAGGGATCTTCAAGAAGCTAATATTGCAATAGTTGAGGATAACGAATTTTTTATAGAGTTTGAAAGAGAAATATTAAGGAGTAGAAAAATATATAACGTAGATTATTATAAAGACGGGAAATCATTAATAGATAGTAAGAAGAAGTATGATATTTATTTAATAGACATTATTCTGCAAAATGAATTTGGCAAGGATTTAATTAGAAAAATAAGAAGAAGTAATATAGATGCATCAATTATAGCAGTAACTGCATTAGATAATAATAAAGCATTGTCTAAAATTTTAGATTGTGGTGCTGATGATTTTATAACTAAGCCAATAGATGAAGAATTATTCATAGCCAAGCTAAAGTCTAATGTAAGGATATATAGTCTTCAAAAAAAGCTAAATAAATTTATTGAAAATTAATTTTCTTAAGGGAAAAGAAATATTTTCTTATAGTTTTTGTAACAGTACTGACATAAAAACATAGTAATATATGTATATAGTTGTTAGCGCAGCTTAGCAATTAATAATTTATCCCCTTAATAAAAAAATGATATCCGTGATTGGATATCATTTTTTTTAGTATATTATTCTCTGCAAAAGCTTTCACAATTAGTTTGGCTATATAATTTAGCATCATTTCCTGAAACATTTATAGAGTTTAATGAACACAACTGATTTTCGTTATATTTACAGCTATTAACTTTACATACTAAACAACTACAAGGATCTCCTTCATCATAAACATTATTAGTTAAATTTCCATAAGTATATCTATCTAAGAATGATCCACAACATGTATCAGATTCAACATCTGAATTCTTCCCAACAACGTTTATACGATTAGCAAAACAAATGTTTTCTTTGTTATGAGAACAATTATTTGCACTACAATAAATTTTTTGCATTGAAATCTCTCCTTCTTAATGATTATTAATTAAAATATCTATCTAATAAGCCTTTGAATGCACATCCATGTCTAGCTTCATCTTTACACATTTCATGAACTGTATCATGAATAGCATCAAGGTTTTGTTGCTTAGCTAAATCAGCAAGTTTCTTTTTACCATCACAAGCACCATATTCAGCTTCAACTCTAGCTTGTAAATTTGCTTTTGTATCTGGAACAACAACTTCACCTAAAAGCTCTGCAAATTTAGAAGCATGTTCAGCTTCTTCATAAGCAATTCTTTTATATGCCTCGGCAACTTCTGGATATCCTTCACGATCTGCTTGACGTGACATAGCTAAGTACATTCCAACTTCAGTACATTCACCTGTAAAGTTAGCTCTAAGTGCTTCTAAAATTTCTGGGTCAAGACCACTTCCAGTACCAATCTTATGTTGATCTGCCCATTTCATTTCATCAGTGATTTCTTGAAATTTTTCAGGACCTACTTTACAGACAGGACAAAATTCTGGTGGTGCATCTCCTTCATGGATATAGCCACAAACAGTACAAACAAACTTTTTCATTTAGAATCCTCCTTAAAATAAATTTAGATAATAATCTAAAATATAGTAATAGTATTTACTAAATGCCTTAAAAAATACATAATTAATAAAAAGTAATATTTTAATCATAAAATTTAGGAGATGAGAATATTTACTTAAAGTAAATTAACATAATTTAAAATAAGAGTAGATTAAACTTTGGGGGGAAGGAAGAGTAAGTAAAGCTCATTTTAGCAATAATATAAAATAGTAAGACTATAATATTATAATGTAAGACTATAATATTATAATTAATAAATGAAAAAGTCATACTAAGTATAAAATAATAAACTTAGTATAACTTTTTACTAATTTAAAATAGCTCATAAATATCAGATAATTCTCTTATAATTTTTTCGTCATCTATGAAGTATTTAAAATCACTATTTTTTAATGATTGTTTTTTAGGTTGGGTTGGTAAATTAACTATTAATTCAGTGCCGTTAGTATATTCATCATTAACAATAATAAATCCTCCATGCATTTCAACTAGCCCTTTTGTTATTGATAATCCAATGCCGCTTCCTTCAGTATTTCTGGAGAGGGTATCATCTACTTTAAAAAACTTATCAAAGATAAGATTTTTTAGATTACTTGGTATTCCTATGCCGTCATCTCTTACAATTATTTTAGTAAAATTGTTATTGGAGTTAATTTTCACTAAAATATTGCCATTAGGATTAGTAAATTTTATTGCATTTGATAGAAGATTTAGCAATATTTTTTCTAATGCATAAGTATCTAAATTCATATATAATTTTTCAACATTGGTATCAAAAGTGACATTTAGTTTTTTGTATCTTGTATAGGGTATTATAGATAAGGTTAAATCTTCAATAAAAGATACTATATCTAGAGTTACAAGATTTAATTTAGATGATCCAGAATCAATTTTAGTTATATCTATTAAATTGTTTATTAATTTCAACATTCTTAAACAATTTTGTCTTACACTTTTTTCATATTTAAAAAAGTATTCCTTTATTGAATCAGGATCTCTATCTTTTAAAGAACTTATAAGCTGCACAGAAGAATAAATTATATTAATAGGAGTTCTAAGTTCGTGACTAAGATTAGAAAAGAAGTCGTTCTTAATTGAGTGATAACATTTTAGATTTTCATAATCATCAAATAATTGAATGTAAATATCAGAATTTTTATCTATATTGTAGCTTTCGAGAGTTTCTGTTGAAGCTTTAAGATAATTAAGGGCTTCTTTATAGTTTTCAAGAGCTTCAAAATCTTTATAAATTAATTTATATGAATTTATTGTATTCATATTTTTATATTTTTCAGAATAAAGCAATGATTTCTTGTGATGGAATAATGCATTATCATAGTCATTTAATCTATAAAATAAATTTCCATATGCTATTTCTAGCCAATAATCAAATTCCATGAACTTAAACTTTGTAATATTACTTTTATATATATAGTATGCATTGTCTAAGTAGTAAAATAAGTCATTTAATGATGGATCAATGATAGAGTCATCAGTTTGAGATATTTTATATTGGACTAGTAATAAATTATATTTTATAAGATAAGAATCAATATGATAAATATCTAACTTATAAATGCTTTTTTCAATAATATTAAATAGTTTATTTATATCATCTAGATTTTCATTGGATTTCATATATATTTGTAATAACTTAATATAGATGTCCATTTTAATATTAACAGGTAATGAAAGATCATAATTGTTTAAAATATTTTTATATAAATTTGTACTATCCTTAAATTTATATAATTGCATATTGACTGAGGCTATATGATAGTTTGCCAAAATTTCTATTTCATTTTGATTATTAATTTTTGAAATATATAAAGCTTTATTTAAAAGTTTTATTGATATATTATTTAAACTTAGATATTTATAATATATAATTCCAAGCATTAAATATGCTTGAGAGGAATATTTGTATTCATGTTCTGATAAAATTTTAAAGGAACTATCGATATTATTATATAAGTAAAGATCAAATTTATATATTTTTAAGTTTATAATAGAAGTATTTATATAAAGAAAAAGTAAAAGTTCAAATTGGTTAGTATCTTCTAAAAATGATTTACTTAAATTAAAATATTTTTTTTGTAATTCCATATTATTTATTTTTAAATTAGTAAGAGATAAAGAAATATACAAGGCTCCCATAATGAATGAATCCTTTATAAATTCTTTACTTTGAATCAATTCATTAAATATGTTTATAGCGCAAAAATATTCTTCTAATTTTTCATTACAAAGTCCAATTATAAGTTTTATCATAGATTGTTCGCTTTTATTAATTTTATTATTAATTAATCTATTTTCCATATCCTCAGATAAATCTTCAAGATAATTTCTTTTTATAAATAGATTTGGAGTAAAAAGTAAATTATTTATTGTATCTATATAAAAATTATTAGAGTTAGTTATTATTCCTTTATTAACAATTTCCATTTATATTACCTCCGCAAAATGACGAATTCATATAATATTTTACCATATATACAATTTTTTGTATAATATTTATGAAAAAAATGATGAAAAAGTTATGATTTTGGAATAAAACGATACTATTTAGTATGTATATAGGCTTAACATAAATATAATAAAGATTATGATAAAGAGTATAAGCTTAATTCCTATTCTTTCTATTATTA
Source organism: Clostridium sp. D46t1_190503_E9 (assembly GCF_015555225.1). NCBI lineage: Bacteria > Bacillati > Bacillota > Clostridia > Eubacteriales > Clostridiaceae > Clostridium > Clostridium sp. D46t1_190503_E9. The sequence goes on along the minus strand of NZ_JADNKB010000002.1, from coordinate 332,285 downwards.
AGTATAAAAGATATGCATATTTAAAATGCGTAATAAAAATAAATGTTGCAATATAGTTATATATTCATATTATAAAGAAAGTGTTAATTATAATATGGAGGATGCTGCTATGAAAAGAATAATATATAGTGTTTTATCTAATATGTTATCTCGTAGTGAAAATATGAAGAATACAAAAGCTGAATTATCTTCATCAAATAAATTTCCATATAAAATAGAAGTTATAGCAGAAAGCTTATTTGTTCCTTGGGCAATAGACATAAGCAATAATGGAAAAATATATTTTACAGAAAGATTAGGTACAGTTAGGATAATTGAAAATGGTAAACTTAAGGAAGAGCCATTAATTAGATTTACTTCACCTTTCATTAGTAAAGGAGAAGGTGGATTGATGGGAATTGCATTAGATCCAAATCATTTAGAAAATAATTATATTTATGTAATGCATTCATATTTAGAAGGAAATAAAATATATAATCGTGTTGTTAGATTAATTGAAAGAAATAACAATGCATTTATTGATAAAATTATTCTAGATAAAATTCCAGGTGGAGAATTTCATAATGGAGGACGTATAAAGATAGGGAAGGATAAGAAATTATATATATCAACAGGAGATGCAGAAAATCCTAATTTAGCACAAGATGTTAGAAGCTTAGCAGGAAAGATATTAAGGATAGAGTTAGATGGAAGTATTCCTAGAGATAATCCAATTAAAAGCTCACCAATTTATAGTTTAGGACATAGAAATCCACAAGGATTAGCATGGAATTCAAGTAATATGCTATATGAATCAGAGCATGGACAAACAGCACATGATGAGATAAATATTATAAAACCTGGAGCTAACTATGGATGGCCATTAGTACAGGGAGATGAAACTTCTAATGAAATAAAAGTACAGTCACCATTTATTCAAAGTGGAGATATAACTTGGGCGCCATCAGGAATGACTTTTATAAATAAAGGCCCGTGGATAGGTAAATTACTAGTAGCAAATTTACATGGAGAAAAGTTACTTGTAATATCATTAGATTCAAAGGGAACATTAGTAACTAACATAGATTCATTATTTAAAAATAAGTATGGACGATTACGAGAAGCTATTCAAAGTGAGGAGGGATCTATTTATATTACAACAAGTAATAGGGATGGAAGAGGAAATATCAATTTTGGAGACGATAAAATTATAAGATTAGTTCCTAGGTAAGTTAAAATAATAAAGAGATTTCGAATAATATATTATATATTTTAAATTAAGGGGCATTTGTATATAGCCCCTTTAGTATTAGAAAATAAATTCATAACAAGCAATAAATAAAAGTATAAATAATAAATATTTACTTAGGCAATATCAGTATTATATAATTCAATTAATTAAGGGAATATATTACATATTTGCAATGTATAGTGAGAATTTTGCTAAGAGAGGTTAATATGAGTAATTTATTAGAAGATTTTAAAATTGGGATTGTACTTTCTGGAGGAGGGGCTAAGGGATCTTATGAAGCAGGAGTTTTTAAAACATTATGGGAACTAGATTTAATAGATAATGTGAAAGTTATATCTGGAACTTCTGTAGGATCTGTGAATGCGTTGTTATTTGCAATGAATGATAGAAAAATTATAAAAGATAGCTGGAGTAGTATAACTTATTCTAGATTTATAAAGTTACAAGAAAAAACTAGAAATAAAAAAATATCTGAATTTATTAAGAATATAGCTCATGGAAAATATGAGAGCAGTATGATAGAGCAGATAAAAAATAATGATATAGGACTTTTATCACAAATAGGTATAGAAAATTTTATAAGGGAATATGTAAATATAGATACGATAAATGTGCATAATAGAGATATTTATGCATGCGCATATAATATAGATAAAGAAAGAGCGGAGTACTTTAAATTAAATGACTATAGTAATGAAGAAATACTGAATATAGTTTTAGCATCTTGTGCTATACCAATAATTTTTAGCCCTATTAAAATTAAAGATGATAGATATGCAGATGGAGGTATTAAGTCGCCAGAATACTCTAAAAATAATGTTGATAATATTCCAATAACTCCATTAAAAAACTATGATTGTGATTTAATTATTGTTGTAGGTTTATCTAATAAGGATAACGTAAGTAAGGAAGGATTCGACAAAAATAAAATTATAGAAGTATATCCATCTAAAAAAATAGAATTAGTTAATGGCTCAGGAAGCTTGATGATAAATAAAAGCAAGATGCTTGATAATATTGAATTAGGATATAGAGATTCTATGATTAAATTAGCTCCTTTAATTGTTAAGATTATTAAAGAAAAGTATAGTAGAGAAAAAATAATACAAAGGAATAGCATTTTTTAATACTATCCCTTTAATTGTTATTACATTGATATTGATAATTATAAAAGTGATAGAAGTTAAAATATAAGAAGGTCTTCATAAAAAATTATTTTTGATTATAGCTTAATAGCAAGGGATTCTGATAAGAGTCCCTTTTTTGCATCATAATATAATCATAAAAATAAGTTATATAGTAGTTAAAATTTATTTAGATAAAAATAAGGTAATTAAATTAAATAAGGTGATTTATTGCATATTTATATAGTATGGAGTAGTTACTAAAAAATATATTAAGTAACTACAAGGGAGGGGGATAAGGTGTATTGTGTAATACAAGAAATAGGGCTTAAGAAAGAAAATACTTATGGAGAATACAAAGAACTTGAGGCATATTATACATCATCAGCTACATATGGAGTTGATGTTGGATATTATGAATATAGATATACAGGGGGGAGATTTAAAAGACCTATAAAAAAAGCTTATAAGATAAGTATCCATAAGAGTTATAGAGAAGCTGGTAAGGTTAAAAAGAAGCAATGGAGTATATGTACTATTGAATATTATGATATTGCCACTGATTCTGATATGTGGATAGGTGATTATTGCGATTTAAATAAGAAAATTGAGGCAATAGGGGTAACAGAAGAAGAGCTTTGTAAAATGGTATATAATAAGCTGAATTCATTAGTTGAAAGAATAGAACGGGAATATAAGAAAACGAAAGAATACGAAATTCATAAGAAACATGAAAAAATAATCAATAAATATATAAAAGATAAAACAAATTTTGAAGAAAAATATGGAAGGTATTCTTATGATAAGTGCTATGATGTTTTTGGTGTACTTAGAAATAATGAAATGCTAGATAATATTAAGAAGCAATATGAAGAATCTAAAGAACAGCAGCGTAGTTACTATGAAAATTTTAAAAGTAACTACAATAGTTATAATTCAAGTAGTAGTTATCAGAAAAATAAACATAGTAACTACAGTGAAGAGGATAGAGACAAGTATAAAAAAATATATAAAACTTTAGTAAAAGTATATCATCCAGATATAGCGAAAGATGATGGAGAAATGATGAAAGTAGTTAATAAGCTTAAAGTGGAATGGGGGATATAGTAGTTACTTAATATATTTATGTAGTAACTACACTAGAGTACCTTGATGTGAATAGTTTTAAAAATATTGTATGATGAAATAAATATAAAGGCAAAAATTAAAGATATACGTAACAATAAAATAGTATATAGTAGATTTTATGGATTAGAATGTATATAAGAACCATGACAAGGATATTAGTTTTAATAGTTAAATATTATCGAGTGGTTTTTACTTTAAATTAAAAGTGATAAAAATATAAAAATGGCTTTATCAAAAGGTATTCAAACCTAGTGATAAAGCCATTTCTTACAATTATTGGTGCCGGCAGAGGGAATCGAACCCTCACGGTTTCCCGCATGATTTTGAGTCATGTGCGTCTGCCAGTTCCGCCATGCCGACTGACTACAAAAGCTATTATATCAGAAGTGGATTAAAATAGCAAGTAGTAAAATTTAATGGAATGAAAGGGAAATTTTTTATAATATTATGTTGTTTGAGATTTGGACATCTGTTATTATATAGGTAGGATAAATTTGCCCATGGTGGGATGGGCTTTGTCCCGATTACTTGTAGTCTACATATTTTAAAAGGTGTTCATAAGCCAATAGGACTATAGCAATCTATAATTAGGGAGGAGATATAATATGATGTATTCAAGAGAAGTGGAAGAAATGTGCGTTGTTGCTAAGGGACCAAATCATGGACCTGCACCAATTCCTGTTGAAGGAAGATGGGTACAAGCTAAAGAGGTAAAAGACATTTCAGGATTAACTCACGGAGTGGGTTGGTGTGCACCTCAACAAGGAGCTTGTAAATTAACTTTAAATGTTAAAGATGGAATAATCGAAGAAGCATTAGTTGAAACAATTGGATGTTCAGGTATGACTCATTCAGCTGCTATGGCTTCAGAAATATTACCAGGAAAGACTATATTAGAGGCATTAAATACAGATTTAGTTTGTGATGCTATTAATACAGCAATGAGAGAATTATTCCTTCAAATAGTTTATGGAAGAAGTCAAACTGCATTCTCAGAAGGTGGACTACCTATAGGAGCTGGACTTGAAGATTTAGGAAAGGGACTTAGATCACAAGTTGGTACTATGTATGGAACAGTTGCAAAGGGATCAAGATACCTAGAAATGGCAGAAGGTTATGTAACTAAAATTGCTTTAGATGCAAACAATGAGATTATTGGATACAGATTCGTTCACTTAGGAAAGATGATGGAAATGGTTGCTAAGGGAATGGATGCTAATGAAGCTATGGAAAAAGCTACAGGACAATACGGTAGATTTGACGAAGCAGTTAAAGTTATCGATCCAAGACACGAATAGTTTGAAGGGGGAAAAGTATTATGCCATTATTTGAAAGTTATGAAAGAAGAATTAATCAAATCATTCCTGTATTAGAAAAGTACGGAATGACTAAAATAGAAGATGCAAAAACAGTTTGTGATGAAAAAGGTATAGATGTTTACGATATCGTAAAATCAACTCAACCAATTGCTTTTGAAAATGCTATGTGGGCTTATACTTTAGGTGCTGCTATAGCTATTAAAAAAGGATGTGTAAAAGCTGCAGATGCTGCTGAAGCCATCGGAGAAGGATTACAAGCTTTCTGTATCCCAGGCTCAGTTGCAGATGATAGAAAAGTTGGTTTAGGACATGGTAACTTAGGAGCTATGCTTTTAAGAGAAGAAACTAAATGTTTTGCTTTCTTAGCAGGACACGAAAGTTTTGCAGCAGCAGAAGGTGCTATAAAAATAGCTGAAAAAGCTAATAAAGTAAGAAAAGAACCATTAAGAGTTATATTAAATGGTTTAGGAAAAGATGCTGCATATATTATATCAAGAATAAATGGATTTACTTATGTTGAAACAAACTTTGATTTCTTCACAGGTAAATTAGAAATAGTTAGAGAAGTTCCATATTCAAATGGACCAAGAGCTAAAGTTAAATGTTATGGAGCAAATGATGTTAGAGAAGGTGTTGCTATAATGCATCATGAAGGAGTTGACGTATCAATCACTGGTAACTCAACTAACCCTACAAGATTCCAACATCCAGTTGCTGGAACATACAAAAAGGAATGTGTTGATCAAGGAAAGAAATACTTCTCAGTAGCATCTGGTGGTGGTACAGGAAGAACTCTTCACCCAGATAACATGGCAGCAGGTCCAGCTTCATATGGTATGACAGATACAATGGGAAGAATGCACTCAGATGCACAATTTGCAGGATCTTCTTCAGTTCCAGCTCACGTTGAAATGATGGGATTAATTGGAATGGGAAATAATCCAATGGTTGGAGCTACTGTTGCAGTTGCTGTTGCTATAGAAGAAGCAATGAAATAATAAAATAATACACTGGAAATAATAAAATTAAGATTGTGGTAATTATGAAGAGAAACCTTTATTATTACCACAATCTTTTTTTTATTTGCATTCGAAGGCCTGTATTATAATTATTATCTATAAGTAAAAGAAAAATTCATTTTTTATAAAATAAAAGGAAATAATATTTATTAACAGAGAGAAGAAGTTATCTTTGATAATAAAATACAATTATAAATTAACGAATTATAATGCTAAAAAAATGATAAAAATATACATATGTAAATATTATCACAGAAAATAATTATAAATAAATAAAAAATATTCGTTTAATACTTGGATTTTATTTTGAAATGGTGTATTATAGTTCATGGATTTATAAAATAATACGAAAGAGGGATAAAATGAAAAAAGAATCAAAAGCTAATCAAATTATCGATAGATATTTTGGGATAACAGAAAGTGGATCTAATATAAAAAGAGAAATGTTGGCAGGAATAACTACGTTTATGACAATGGCGTATATATTAATTGTTAATCCTTCTATTCTTTCACAAGCTGGAATGGATAGTGGAGCTGTATTCACAGCAACAGCATTAGCAGCTGTTATATCAACTTTAATCATGGGATTATATGCTAAGCTTCCATTTGCTCAGGCACCAGGTATGGGATTAAATGCTTTCTTTGCATTTACAATTGTAATAGGAATGGGATATTCATTCCAATTTGCTTTAACAGCGGCATTCTTAGAAGGTATAATATTCATTTTACTTACTGTGTTTAATGTTCGTGAAGCTATAGTAGACTCTATACCGGCAAATATTAAAAAAGCAATTTCAGTAGGTATAGGCTTATTTATTGCGCTTATAGGTTTAGAAGGAGCAGGTGTTATTGTTAAAGGTGAAGGGACATTAGTTTCACTTGGAGATATAACAAAGGGGCCAGCTTTATTAGCAGTTATTGGTATAGTTATAACTGGGATATTAATGGCTAAAAACGTAAAGGGTGCTTTATTTTTAGGTATGATAATAACAGCAATTATAGGAATTCCAATGGGAATTACAAACATACCTGATGCAATTATAAGTGCACCACCTTCAATTAGTTCTGTATTTATGAAATTTGAATGGAATAACATATTTTCTTTAGACATGTTAATAGTTTTATTTACATTATTATTTATGGATATGTTTGATACAATTGGAACATTAGTTGGAGTTGCTACAAAAGCAAAAATGTTAGATAGTAATGGTAAAGTTCCAAATATTAAAAAAGCACTTCTTTCAGATGCAGTTGGAACAACATTAGGAGCTTGTCTAGGAACTAGTACTGTAAGCACATTTGTTGAAAGTGCATCAGGAGTTGCTGAAGGCGGAAGAACTGGATTAACAGCAGTTTCAACGGCAATTATGTTTATATTAGCATTATTCTTTGCACCATTATTTGGAGTAATTACGCCAGCAGTAACATGTTGTGCATTAGTTTTAGTAGGGTTATTTATGCTAGAGCCAATAAAAGAAATAGATTTAGAAGATTGGACAGAAGCTTTACCAGCATTTTTAACTATCATAATGATGCCATTAGCTTATAGTATTTCAGATGGGATGGTATTTGGTGTTTTATCTTACATAATACTTAAAGTATTTACTGGAAAATATAAGGATATTACTATACCAACTATAGTAGTAGGAATAATATTTGTTCTAAAATTTTTAATATAAATTTACATTATAATTATATAGAATTTAAGAAAAAGCTTAGGAGTATTTAAATTTATTCCTAAGCTTTTATTAGTTACAATTCAAATAATAAAAATTGTAAAATAAATAAAAAAATGGTATATTAGATAATGATTAAATTGAATAGATAGTATGGGAGATAATTATGGAGAATAATGATGTTAAAAAAGAAAGAACTGAGGATTTAAAAGTTAGGATAATTGCAGGGGTAATTATTGTGCTTATTATATCAGGATATTATTTATATGCAATTAACTATACAACTAGAGGTATGATAAATAATTTTCTAAATAAAAGAGAAGGGAAGATATTAAATAATGAATTTAGTGAAAAAATTAAATCAGCTAACCTTTCAACAGATTATACAGTAGAACAAGCAATGAATGATATTGAAACTCTAGAATTAAACACAATAAATTTACCAATTGTTATAAATATAGATGATATAGATTCAAGTACTATGGATGTAGATGGCAATAGTTTGGAAAGAGCGAGGTTAATTTTAAAAGAGCTTAAAGGAAAAAAGATAAATGTAATATTGGAGCCCTATCCATGGATTGCAAATGGGAGTAAATATGAAACTGATTACAATCCTTCGGATAAAGAAAGTTTCTTTTTAAATTGGAAGCAAAATGTATTAAAGCCTATAATAGATGAAATAGCTATTCCTTATAGAGTTGATGCAATAAATATTGCTACAGGGTTTACAAATCTAGAAGGAATGGAAAATGAATTTTGCGATATGATAGATTTTACAAGAGAGTATTATAAAGGATTAATTACTTATAGGACAAGCTTTTGGACAACAGCTAATTGGGATGATGAAGTTACAAAAAATCAAGTGGATGAGTTAAATAAAAAATATAATGAGAAATTAAATAATAAGATATTTTCAAAGGTGGACTTTATATCTATTGCTTCATATTTTGAGCTAACTGATAACGATATAAACACTGTTGATAATATTGAAAAAGCACTGATTTCATCTCAAAGATACAATAGAAAACAAGAAATTAAGGAACAGGTTGAAAATTTTTATGATAAGTGGAATAAACCAATTTTCTTTGGAGAACTAGGATTTCCTAAAACTACTAAAGCAACAGTTGAGCCATGGAATCCATATCTTTCAAAAGAAATAAATATGCAAGAACAAGCAAATGGTTTTGAAGCATACAGAAGAATTTATGAGGCAGAACCATGGTTTTTAGGTTTTTCACTTTTTGCAGTAGGTAACAAAGAAGGCGATAAGATGTATTATCCAAGTGAAGAGACAGTAAATGTTATAAATAGATGGTTTGAATTGGAATAAAATATAAAATATTTAATAAGACTTGTACATTTTGTAATATGATAAGAATTTTTAGGGAATTGTAATAATATATTATAAATGGATAATAAAATGTTTAATATTATCAATAAAATATTAAAAAAATGCTAATATAATAAAAAAATCTAGATGAATAAAATATTTTTTATTGTAGGAATATATTGCTGTTGGTAAAATGATTATGGATTAATATTTTTATTAATACCCGAAAGTTTAAGGAGGCGCGTTATGGGAGAAGACGCTAAAAAGATTAGGTGGTACAACTTAGCATTAATGGCATTTGTATCAGTTTGGGGATTTGGAAATGTGGTAAATAACTTTGCAAATCAAGGCTTAACTGTAGTTGTATCATGGATATTAATAATTGGTTTATATTTTGTTCCTTATGCTTTAATGGTTGGTGAATTAGGTTCAACTTTTAAAGATGGAAAAGGAGGAGTAAGCACATGGATTAGACAAACTATGGGACCAACTTTAGCATATTTTGCTGGGTGGACTTATTGGGTAGTACATGTACCTTACTTAGCTCAAAAGCCTCAGGCTGTTTTAATAGCACTTGGATGGGCTGTAAAACAAGATGGAACTTTTATAAGCAATATGAATACGCTTGTAGCACAAAGTTTAACACTTGTAGTATTTTTAGCATTTTTATGGGTAGCATCTAGAGGTATTACATCTCTAAAGAAAATTGGTACTATTGCAGGTACTTCAGTTTTTGTAATGTCTATGCTATACATATTATTAATGGTAGCAGCACCTGCTATAAGAGGAGTAGAAATAGCTACAACAAATATAACATGGGAATCAATTATACCTAATTTTGACTTTACATACTTTACAACATTATCAATGCTAGTTTTTGCAGTTGGAGGCGCTGAAAAAATATCTCCATATGTAAATAATATGAGTAAACCTAGTAAGGAATTTCCAAGAGGGATGATAGTACTAGCTGCTATGGTTGCTGTTTCAGCTTTACTTGGATCAATGGCTATGGCAATGATGTTTGATTCCAACAATATCCCAAAGGATTTATTGATGAATGGTCAATACTATGCATTTAAGATGTTAGGTGAATATTATGGATTAGGAAATTTATTTTTAATAGTTTATGCAATAGCAAATATGCTTGCACAAATATCAGCATTAGTATTTTCAATAGATGCACCACTTAAGGTTTTAATTGGAGATGCTGATGAAAACTATATACCAAGAAAATTAACTAAGACTAATAAATACGGTGCTCCTATAAATGGATATGCTATGACTGCTATATTAGTTGGTATATTAATTATGGTTCCAGCATTAGGTATTGGTGATATGAATGCATTATTCGATTGGTTATTAAAACTTAATTCAGTAGTAATGCCATTAAGATATTTATGGGTATTCTTAGCGTTTATAATGCTTAAAAAGCTTTCAGATAAGTTTAATTCAGATTATAAATTTGTAAGAAATAATAAAGTAGCTTTAGGATTTGGAATTTGGTGCTTTATATTTACAGCATTTGCCTGTGTAATGGGTATATTCCCAAAAGGAGTTGAAACATATTCAAGTGAGTGGTGGTTCCAAATCTCTCTTACTGTAATTACAATACTTGTATTATTAGGTTTAGGAGCTATTTTACCTAAAATTGCAAAGAAAGATAAAAATACATCAAAATAATAATAAGAGTTATAATAAACCTTTTAAAGAAATAAGAAATATCTCTTATTGAAAAAGTTTTTTTCTTATGGTATAATACCTTTATTGTAGCGAAAACTAACAATATAAAATAAAGAGGTAGGTTTATTATGAGTAGTGGATTAAAAACAGGATTGTACTTAGTAGGCGGAGTTTTAATAATTGGATTGGTTTCAGCTTTAGCTATCCAACTTTTGGTATGGATATTACCTTTTATAATAGTTTTATATATAGTATTTAAGATAAAAGGATACTTTGATAGTAAAAGGAGGAAGAAATCAACCAATAATAGTTATAGCTACGAGACTAAATCAAACTTAAATAATGATTATTCAAATCGTGTTGATGATTCTGTTGGAGAAGTAATTGATGTAGAATATGAAGATTTAAATAAATAATTTATTATGGAACTCAGCAATTGCTGAGTTCTTCTATTTATGAGAAAGGGGTTTAAACCATGAATTTTAGGAAACTTAAGATATTTTATGAAACTGCTAAACACTTAAATATGACAAAAGTAGCAAAGGAAATGTATATAAGTCAACCTTCAATTAGTCAAAGCATAAATGAATTGGAAGCAGAACTCGGTGTAAAGCTGTTTGATAGAATAGGTAAAAAATTATTTTTAACTCATGAAGGAGAGGTTTTTTTAAATTATACAAGAAGAATTTTAAATTTATATGATGAAGGGTTTAAAAGTTTAAGAGAATTTACAGATAATAAAAAAGGTAAGATTATTATTGGAGCAAGTACAACGATTGGAACATATATACTTCCTTATATAATTAAGGATTTCTCTAGTAAGTTTAGGGATATTGAAATATCTTTAATTATTGAAAATACAAAAAATATTGAAAATTTAATTTTAGAAAATAAAATAGATCTTGCATTTGTTGAAGGTGAAATCCATTCAGAAGAAATAATAAGAGAAGTTGAATGGAAGGATGAATTAGTATTTATTTGTGGAGATGAAAATGAATTAAAAAATTTACAAATAGTATCAGGAAAAATGTTAGAAGATCAAAAATTAATTATGAGAGAAGTAGGAAGTGGAACAAGAGAACACACAGAATTATTTTTTAAAAAGAATAAAATAAAATTTAATACTTTTTTAGAGTTAGGTAATACGGAAGCTATAAAAAGAACTGTTGAGGCAAATCTTGGAGTAGGATGTGTTTCATATAGAGTGATAGAGGAGCAAGTTAATGCAGGAAAATTATTTTATTTTAGACTTGAAGAAGGGAAAATTGAGAGAGATTTATATTTAATAATGCATAAAGATAAATTTATATCTAATAATATTAATATGTTTATAGAATATATAAGAGATAAAAGATAAAAGGTATATAAGTAAATAGTTATTATAATAATAAAGTAATAATATTTTACCTTTAAGTAAATAACATCTATAATAAGGTCGTAACAAAGATATATAAAATTTATAGATTTTGAGGTGAGTACATAGTGAAAAAAGTAAAAAGCATATTACCTGGACTTATAATTTGCTTAATTATAGGTGTTATTTCAGAAGTATTAGGGAAAAAATTTTCTACAGTAGGAGCTGCAAGTTTTGCTATATTTATAGGTATAATAGTAGGAAATACAATATTTAAAGGAAATAAATATGATAATGGTACTAAATTTGCAGAAAAAGATCTTTTAAATTATTCTATAGTTCTTATGGGTGCGAATTTAAATTTAGGTGAGATATTAGGTCTTGGCTTTAATGGACTTATTTTTGTTATTTTACAAATGACATTAACAATTATAATAACATATTGGATAGGAAGAAAACTTAAATTTAATAGAAAATATTGTTTGCTTATGTCATCAGGAAATGCAGTTTGTGGTTCATCTGCAATAGGTGCAACAGCACCAGTTATAGATGCTGATGATTCTGATAAAGTAATATCTATAACAATAGTAAATGTTATAGGAACTATTTTAATGATTTTACTACCATTTATAACTGCGGCATTATATAATAATGAAACACTTCAAACATCAGCTATGATGGGGGGAATATTACAATCAGTAGGGCAAGTAATAGGTTCAGCGAAATTTGTTTCAGATGATGTTGTAAAATTAGCAACGGTATTTAAAATTATAAGAATAATATTATTAGTTGCAATTGTATTAGTTTTTGAAAAAATAGATTTATCTAAAGAATCTTCTGGTAATGAAGAATCAGAAATTAAAGTTAGTAAGGAAGAAAAAAAGGATAGTAGTAATGTAGCTAAAAAGAGAAAAATTAATATTCCATGGTTCATAAATGGTTTCTTTATAATTTGTATATTATATACTATAGGTGTTGTACCACAGTTTATATCTTCTATGTTTAAATGGATTAGTAGTAATTTTGAAATCATAGCATTAGCAGGAATAGGAATGAGAGTTAAAATAAATGATTTAATAAAAGAAGGGCCAAAAGCAATGTTATATGGAGGAGCAGTAGGAGTCAGTCAAATAATATTTGCTATAATATTAATAGCCATTTTCTTCTAGAAATAAATATTAAATAAAATAATAATCTGATACTAAAATTATAAATATTTTAGTATCAGATTTTTTATTTATTATAAATAACCTTAAATTATTTAAGTTATCATTTATTATTAAACATAGTAAATATTCTATGTAAATAGACACAATAATAAACTTAATTGTAAAAAATAAACTTATAATGTATAATTAGCTTATTAAAAATTAAATATTGGGGGGCTAAACATGAGTAAAATAAAGATGATAACACCATTAGTTGAAATGGATGGAGATGAAATGACGAGGATTCTATGGGGCATTATAAAAGATGAATTGTTAAATCCATTTATTGATTTAAAAACAGAGTACTATGATTTAGGATTAGAGTATAGAAATAAGACTAATGATAGTATTACTGTAGATGCAGCAGAAGCAATAAAAAAGTATGGTGTAGGAGTAAAATGTGCTACAATTACGCCTAATGCAGCAAGGGTCAAAGAATATAATTTAAAGGAAATGTGGAAAAGCCCTAATGGAACTATAAGAGCTATTTTAGATGGTACAGTTTTTAGAGCACCCATAATAATTGATTCTATAAAACCTTATGTGAGAACATGGAAAGAACCTATTACTATAGCAAGACATGCTTATGGAGACGTATATAGGGATATAGAAATGAAGATTGAAGAGAAGGGAAAAGTAGAATTAGTTTTTACTAATGAATCTGGAGAAGAGGTAAGAGAGCTTATCCATAACTTTGAGGGTGATGGGGTAGTTTTAGGAATGCATAATTTAAATAAATCTATAGAAAGTTTTGCTAGAAGTTGTTTTAACTTTGCAGTTGATACAAAGCAAGATTTATGGTTTGCATCAAAGGATACTATTTCCAAGAAATACGATCATACCTTTAAAGATATATTTCAAGATATATTTGATAAAGAATATAAAGAGAAATTTGATGAGCTTAATATAGAGTATTTCTATACATTAATTGATGATGCAATAGCAAGAGTTATAAAATCAAAGGGAGGATACATATGGGCATGCAAAAACTATGATGGTGATGTTATGAGTGATATGGTGGCAACTGCTTTTGGGTCTCTTGCAATGATGACTTCAGTACTAGTTTCACCAGAAGGATATTATGAATATGAAGCAGCTCATGGAACTGTGCAAAGACATTATTACAATCATCTAGCAGGAAAAGAAACATCTACTAATTCTATAGCAACAATATTTGCTTGGTCAGGTGCATTAAGAAAAAGAGGAGAACTAGATAATTTAAATGAATTAGTAGAATTTGCAAATAAATTAGAAGAAGTATCTATAAAGACAATTAATGAAGGATATATGACAAAAGATTTGGCTCTTTTATCAGATTTAGAAGATATTACAGTAACTAATTCTTATGATTTTATAAAGCAAATAAGAATTAGATTAGAAGAGTTTTATAAAAATAAATAAAGAATAGTAGTATAAGCTGTCTAAATTTTTAGACAGCTACTGTTTTTTAGAAAATTAAGTGATATAATTTTATTATGGCAATTAATGGTTTTAAAATTGAATATTAGGAGAAGATTTATGAAGAAAAAAATAATTATAATTTCATCTATTGTTTTAGGAATAGTATTAATATGTTTAATAAGTATGTTTTTATTAACTAAAGCAACTCCCATAGAAGATGGAAGTTTAGAATGGATTAAGAATATTAAAATATCTCATAGAGGTCTACATAATAATAATGAAATACCTGAAAATTCTTTAAAAGCATTTAAAAATTCTATTGATGAAAATGTCGCTATAGAATTAGATGTTCAGTTAACTAAAGACAACAAAGTTGTTGTGTTTCATGATTATAATTTAGAGAGAATGACGGGATCAAATAAAAATTTAAATGAATTAGACTATATAGATATTTTAGATTTAAAACTCTTAAATACCAATGAATATATACCTACTTTAAATGAAGTTTTAGAACTTATAGATGGAAAAGTTCCATTACTTATTGAAATAAAAAATGAGGATAAAGTTGGAATCCTTGAAAGTGAAGTTTATAGTATAATAAAGGATTATAATGGAGATGTAGCTGTTCAAGCCTTTAATCCATTTGTTTTATCCTGGTTTAAAAAGAATGCTCCAGAAATACCTAGGGGACAATTAGCAGGATCTTTTGATGATTCTGATTTGCCTGGATACAAAAAGTTTGCATTGAGAAATTTACTTTTAAATTTCGAAAGTAAACCAGCTTTTATAGCATATGAAGTTGATTATTTGCCAAAAGCTGTAGTTAAATTTCAACGTAAAAGAAATGTTCCTATATTAGGATGGACTGTAAAAGCAACAACTGATTTAGAAAAAATAAAAGAAAATTGTGATAATATAATATACGAAGAATAATAAAAAAATAAGTCATTATTTAGAATAAAAATACCTAAATATCTTGAAAATATATATGAGGTAGGAGGTGTTTTTATATGGCACATAAAAACAATAAAAATTCTAAAAAAAATAAAAAAGCAGGGCAAAAAACTAAAACAGAACTAAAAAAAATGAAGATGGAAACTGCTGATGAAGTTGGATATTCTAAGGAATCTAGAAAGCTTGGTAAAAATAAACCAAGATCTGAAGAGAAGAATTAATAACTATAAAAAATAAAAGGATGTAATCCTTTTATTTTTTATAGCAATTTACTCAAAAAGATGTAATAATATTATTATGATTATAAGTTATATAGGGGGATTATAAATGAGTAATTATAATGTAGGTATAAAAATAGATTACCCAATAGAAAGAGTATTTAAAGTTTTTATTGATTTAAATAAAAAAGAAATGCCAAAGTTTAATGATAAAAATCCAACAGAAGTAAGTTATAAAAAGGTAATAAAACAAGTAGGAAAACAAAAAATTGAAATGGAAACTCGTATAACTGGATATGAAAAAAATAAGCTATATGAGGTAACAAATTCAATAAGCAATGATAAATATATTTCAAAATATGAATTTAAAGAAATAGATTCAAATTCTACAGAGATATTATTAAGTGAAACACAAGAAATGATGGGATTTACATCATCATTAACGTTATTATTTCAAAAATTTAATGCAAAGAAAAAATTAAAAGCTAAGATGCAAGGAATAAAGGCAGTATTAGAACAAGAATTAGAAAGAAGAGATGGAGGAAATAATAGTTCTAAAAGCGAAATAGAATAAAAATTAACCATCTAATAAATAATTGGTTATAAAAATAGCGTTCTTTATATAGAAATTGAATATGTTATAATAAGCAAAGAGCACCTGATAAGAATAAATGTATCTTATTAGGTGCTCTTTGTTTAAAAATATTTAAATTAACTAGTAAATTATAGTTTTAAGACGAATTTTTTTATTTATTTAATGCTTTTACTAGCTTATAATCTTTGTAAAAAGGCTTTTTGTCAACATACCATTTATATGACATTTCTAATCCTTCTTTTAAATATATAACTGGTAAATGAAATCCATTTTCCCTAAGGTCCATTATATTTAAATTAAAGTTAGTGCTTCTAAAAGGGAAGTAACTTCTAACTTCTGAATTAGATAAAGGAACTTTTTTGATTTTGGCATCTTTATTTAAAATAGATGCACAAGATTTAATCACTTCATCCCAAGAATATAAATCAGGGCTAGTTAAATTATATGCTCTATTATCGTTATCATTATATATTGCACATTCAAATGCTTTAACTAAATCTTGGATGTGGATAAATTGAACCTTAACATCATCTTCCGGAACTAATATAACCTCATCATTTTTTATTTTATCAAAGAAAAAACATTCTCTATATAAGTTATTTCCTTCACCATAAATATAAGTAGGTCTAAATATTGTTGCATGTAATCCATTATTTTTTATTAATTCATTTATATAATATTCAGCTTGTAATTTATTATATCCATAACTACCCCAAGTAGAATTTTCTCCTTTATTAGCATCTTCTTTAATATTTTCAGCACTTGGGATATATACTGCTGCAGATGAGCAGAAAATATATCTTTTTAAAGAAGAGGGATTAATATATGAAAATAGAATTTCAACATCATCCTTTGAGTAAGCAGATATATCAAATATTACATCATATTTTTTATTATTTAAAGCATTTTTTAAAGCTTCCTTATTTCTTCTATCACAGATAATATGATTTTTGTATCCTGAATAATTTATTTTTCTTAGACCTCTAGTTAAAATATCAATATCGTAGCCACGACTAATTAAATAGGTTGCAAGAGATTCTGAAACAAATTCACTTCCACCTAATAATAAAATTTTAATCATTTTTTCCTCCTTTAATAACATAACAAAACCCCTCTCATTAACATAGTATATACATAATTTTCATAGTATAAACAAATTTAAGTAATTAATATATAAGAAGTAAAATACTTCAATATGTACTAATATATGATTGAAGATTTTGAAATATTAAGAGTGATTAAAATGCCCAGTTTCCTGAAGTAAATATTTTAACTTTAGTGTTATCAGAAGTATATCCTGTTATGTCTAAATCATCTGTTCCAATCATAAAATCAACATGAATTATTGAATCATTTGCACCTTTAGCAGCAAGTTCATCATTGCTTAAATTTTCTCCATTAATTATACAAGTTGGATAAGCTTTACCAAAAGCTAGATGGCAAGCTGCATTTTCATCAAATAATGTGTTATAAAAAATTAGGTTAGAATTTGAAATAGGTGAATCAAAAGGAACTAATGCTACTTCTCCTAAATAACTAGCTCCTTCATCACTAGCTAATAATTCTTTTAATGATTCATACCCTTCTTCAGCGGTAAAATCAATAACTTTTCCATCTTTAAATGTTAGGGAGAAATTATTGATTAGGTTTCCTCCATAGCTTAAAGGTTTTGATGAAGTAACAGTTCCGTTAATTCCATGTTTTTTAGGAAGAGTAAAAACTTCTTCAGTTGGCATATTAGCATTAAATTCTATTCCAGAATTACATTTTTCTGAGCCACCAAGCCAAATATGATCTTCAGGTAGTTCTATAGTTAAATCAGTACCTTTAGAATTTTTATAATGGAGTTTCTGAAGCTTAGTGGAATTTAAAAATTCTAATTTTTTATCTATATTGTTGTTATGTTCTTCCCAAGCTTTAATTGGATCATCGTTATTTAATCTAACTACATCAAATATTACATCCCATAGTTTTGATACAGCTTCTTCAGAAGTAGAGTCCTTAAAGATTTTTAATGCCCATGCTTCAGTTGGAACAGATACAACAGTCCAACGTATCTTGTTTGACATTGAATAATCATAGTATTCTTTTAAAGCCAATTGACGATGCTTTTGGAATGTTGATATTTTTTCCATAGGAATATCTTTATAAGCATCAGGGTCTGAAGCTGAAATTGAAATTACAGCACATCCTTCTCTAGCATATGAGTTATATGATTCAGCTACCCAATTTGGTACTTCTTTTAATGTATTCATTGATGCATATTCAAGTTTAAGTCTTTGTAATTTTTGATCTCCATAATGAACAACAACTTCTTTGGCACCTTCTTTGTAAGCAACTTCTGCAATAGCTCTTGCAAAATCTATGCATTCTACTGGTGAACTAACAAGCAAAACTTGATCTTTTTGCAAATTAACACCTTTTTTCACAGCAAGTGTTGCATACTTTAATAACATATTTTTCATATCCATGAAATCACCTCAAATTATAATTTATATTATTTATTTTTACATAATATTGTAAAATAGTCTAGTTAAAAATATAGAAGTATAAATCCACTTGTGTATAGTAGGAATTATTAATATAATAGAAATGCTTAGTAATTAAGGAATACAACATAAAACTGAAGATATTATGAGGTGATAAAATTGTTTAATTTATTAGATACATTAGTTGATAAAAATAGAAAATATGGTAAGGATGGCAAACTTGCATCATATATTCCAGCGCTGCTAGAAGCAAATCCTGATGATTTAGGAATATGTATAGTTGATTTAAATGGAAAAGAATATTATTCAGGAGAATGTGATAAGAAATTTACTATTCAAAGCATATCAAAAGTTGTTACATTAATTTTAGCTCTTAAAGATAACGGAAGATATAATGTCTTTAAAAAAGTTAATGTAGAGCCAACTGGAATGGGATTTAATTCAATAGTAAACCTTGAGGTTAGAGATACAGGAAGACCTTATAATCCAATGATAAATGCTGGAGCTATAGTTACAACATCATTAATAGATGGAAAAGATGTCGATGAAAAGTTTCAAAAAATTTTAGATTTTATAAGACTTGTTACAAATAATGAAAGTATATCAGTAAATGAAAGAGTATATTTATCAGAAAAGGAGACAGGAAATAGGAATAGAGCTTTGGCATATTTTATGAAGAGTAGTGGTATTTTAGATGGTGACGTAGAAGAAATACTAGATTTGTACTTTAAGCAATGTTCAATAGAAGTATCTGCAAGGGATTTAGCTAGGTTTGGGTCAGTACTTGCTAATGATGGAGTTACTCCTTGGAATAATGAAAGAGTAATGTCAAGAGAGGTATGTAGAATAGTAAAAACTATTATGGTTACTTGTGGAATGTATGATGCATCTGGTGAGTTTGCAGTTCATGTTGGAATCCCAGCAAAATCAGGGGTTGGCGGAGGAATCCTTGCTACCGTTCCAAGAAAATATGGAATAGGTATCTATGGACCATCATTAGATGAAAAAGGAAATAGCATATCAGGATTACATGTGATTAAAGAGTTATCAGAAGAATTGGATTTAAGTATTTTTTAATATTTTAAATGAATTAATAAGTATTGATTTGGGAAATTTTATAATGTAAGGAATTTTAAAATATGATGTAAAAGGAATATACATATTATAAAGTTATTTTAAAAAGTAGATTTCTATTTGAAATAGATATATTAATTAAAATGTAATGATTTGTTATTATAAAAATAGTATAATTTATAATAAACATAAGTTTAAGGAGTAAACGCCTTAATTTGGAGGAAGATATGGAAAGATTATTGATATTAGATTCTAACTCACTTCTTAACAGAGCATTTTATGCTATTCCAGAGTTAACAACTAGTGATGGAATTCATACAAATGCAGTTTATGGGTTTACAAATATGTTATTTAAAATGAAGGAAGAGTTAAAACCAGATTATATAGTTGCAGCTTTTGATAAAAAGGGCCCAACTTTTAGACATAAAGAATATGAAGACTACAAGGCAGGTAGAAAGAAAATGCCACCTGAACTTGCAGAGCAATTTCCTATAGTAAAAGATCTTTTAGGTTTATTAGCCATAAGTAAATATGAAATCGATGGATTTGAAGCTGATGATATAATAGGTTCTTTAGCAAAATATGCAGAAAAAAATAATATTGAAGTCTTTGTAGTTACAGGAGATAGGGATGCACTACAGTTAGCATCAGATAATATAAATGTTGTTATAACAAAAAAAGGTGTCACAGAAACAGCAGTGTACGATCATAAAACATTTGTTGAGGAATTTGGAGTAACACCAACTCAGTTTATAGATGTAAAAGGTCTTATGGGAGATAAGTCAGATAATATACCAGGAGTTCCTGGAGTAGGAGAAAAAACAGCTTATAAATTAATTCAAACTTATGGTTCTGTAGAAGAAGTATTAAATAATATAGATAATATTAGTGGGAAAAAGTTAAAAGAAAATTTAGAAAATTATAGAGAACAAGCTATATTCAGTAAAAAGCTAGCAACAATAATAACTGAAGTACCTATTGAATTTGATTTAGATGAGATAAAAAGTCAAGAATCATATGATAAGGAAGGCTTAAGAAAGTTGTTCTTTAAGCTTCAAATGAAGTCGATGTTTGATAAACTTCCTGAGTCAGATAAAGATTTAGAAGTAACTGAAGAAACTATAAATTTAATTACTATCGATAATCCAGAAGATTTTCTTAGTTTATCAAAATCATTAGATAAGATATGCTATATAACATATGATGTAATAAATAGTACAAAATATTCAGAAATAGAGCTGAATAAAATGTATCTATCTAATGAAGACAAAGTGTACTTAATAAATTTTAAGGATATCTATAATACTAATAAAAATGAAGCTAATTTAGCTTTAAAAACAATCATGGAAAATGAAGAATTAAATAAAATAATTCATGATGGTAAATCGCTAGTTACAGTATTGAATAAGCTAAATATATCCATAAATAGATTTGAATTTGATACTGCTATAGCAGCTTATTTAATAGATTCAGCTAGATCATCATATGATTTATTAACATTAATAAATGAATACCTATGTGAAGATGTTACAGGTGAAGCCGAAATCTTAGAAGGAAAGATAAACTTTAAACTAAGAGATATATATGAATTGTTAAAGGGGAAAATACAGGAAGAGAAGATGGAAGAACTTTATTATGAAGTTGAGCATCCATTAATATTTGTTCTTTCTTCTATGGAATCTTTAGGATTTAATATAAATAAAAATATGCTAGATGATTTGGCAATAAAGTTTAAAGAAGAGATTACTAGAACAGAAAAGGAAATTTTTGACTTAGCAGAAGAGGAATTTAATATAAACTCACCAAAGCAATTAGGAAAAATACTTTTTGAAAAATTAGATTTACCTGTAATTAAGAAAACAAAAACAGGTTATTCAACTAATGCTGAGGTATTAGAAAAGCTTCAAGACAAACATGATATAATACCAAAGATAACTTACTATAGACAAATAACAAAGCTTAATTCTACTTATGTGGAAGGATTAAAAAATGTTATAGATAGTGATGGACATATACATTCAAGTTTTAATCAAACAGTAACTACTACAGGTAGATTATCAAGTACAGAGCCTAACCTTCAAAATATCCCTATAAAATATGAAATGGGGAGAGAAATAAGGAAAGTATTTATACCTGATGAAGAAGGTGATATTCTATTATCTTGTGACTATTCACAAATAGAATTAAGAGTTCTTGCTCATATGTCAAATGATGAAAATATGATAGATGCATTTAAGCATCATAGTGATATACATACAAAAACTGCATCTGAAGTATTTAAAGTGCCAGTAGAAGAAGTTACATCATTAATGAGAAGTAGAGCTAAAGCCGTAAATTTTGGAATAGTTTATGGAATAAGTGATTTTAGTCTTTCACAGGATTTACACATAACTAAAAAAGAAGCTTCTGAATATATGGAGATTTATTTTGATAGATATCCTAATATTAAGGGATATTTAGATAGTGTAATACAAGAAGCAAAAGAAAATGGATATGTTTTAACTATTTTAAATAGAAGAAGGTTTATACCAGAAATTAAATCATCTAATAGAATAGTAAAAGCTTTAGGTGAAAGATTGGCAATGAATGCTCCTATTCAAGGAAGTGCAGCTGATATAATTAAGCTAGCGATGGTTAATGTTTATAATAAATTAAAGGAAAAAGAACTGAAAAGTAAAATGATTTTACAAGTACATGATGAGCTTATATTAAATGTTAAAGAAAATGAACTTGAAGATGTAAAACAAATAGTTAAAGATGAAATGGAAAAAGTTTTAGATATGAAGGTACCTCTTGAGGTAGATATTAATATAGGTAAAACATGGTATGAGGCTAAATAAGGGGGCATAACTGAAAATGATTAAAATAGGGTTAACAGGAGGAATTGGTTCTGGTAAAAGCACTGTATCAAAAATGCTTACTGAAAAAGGATTTAAAATAATAGATGCAGATACAATATCTAGAGATGTCCTTATTAAATACCCTGAAATTCTAGATAAAATAAAAATAGAATTTGGATCAGGTTTTTTCGATTGGAGAGGGGAATTTAGAAGAAGGGAATTTGGAAATCATATATTTAGATTTCCAAAACAGAGAAAAAAATACGAAGAAATAATTATTCCATATATAAAAGATGAAATTTTTTCAGAGATAGATAAATATGAAAAAAGCGGAGAATCAATGGTGATACTAGATGCTCCAACTTTAATAGAAAATAATCTTCATGATTATATGGACTATATTATTGTAGTATGGGTAGATAATAATACTCAGATAATGAGATTAAAAAATAGAGATAGATTATCTAGAGATGAAGCTGTAAATAGGTTAAATGCACAAATATCTCTAGATAAGAAAAAAGATTATGCACACATTATTATTGATAATAATGGTGACTTATTAAAAACTAAAAATCAAGTTGATAAGGTAGTGGATTTTTTAAAGGTAATTAAATAAGTAAGGAGAAGGTAATGAAGTTTAAACGTATATTAACTATTCTAATTACAGTATTTATTGCTTATATTGGAATAACATTAGTGATGAAGAACTATGTGTTTCCTTACAAATATGCTGATTATGTAAATAAGTATAGTGAGGAATATGAAGTAGATCCGTATCTTGTATTAGCAGTTATTAAGACAGAAAGTAATTTTAATAAGGAAGCTGTTTCAAAAAGAGATGCCAAGGGATTAATGCAAATTATGGATGCAACAGGAGAATGGGCGGCTAAAGAAATTGGGATAAATTATTTTATGCCATCTATGCTTTTTGATCCAGAATTAAATATAAAAATGGGTTGTTGGTATTTAAAAAACTTAGAAAATGAATTTGATGAAAATTTGGATTTGATATTAGCAGCTTATAACGGAGGAAGTGGAAACGTAAATAAGTGGCTAAATGATGAAGAATATTCATTAGATGGTGAAAATTTAGATTATATACCATTCCCGGAAACAAAAAAATATGTAGATAAAGTTAAAGCAAATTATAATATATATAAATATCTTCATGAAAAATAAAAATTGAGCCTATTTAATAAAGAGTTTCTTAATTAAATGGGCCCAATTTTTATTTTTTTATTCATATTTTATATAGTAAATATGAAATAAAGTGTGCTTTTTACCGAAATTAAGTATAATTAATATAATAAATAAATTAAATGCTATAAAAAAGAATGATTTGTTTATATATTTGATAAAGATGCAGAGGTTAAGATTGTACTACTTGAGAAAATAGAACAATTAGCGTTTTTGAAAAGATTCAATAATGAAGATTATCGATTTCCTCTATTTAAAAAACCTGTTGGAATTGTAGGTCATGGAGGAGGGACAAAAGAGCTAATGGAATACTATAGAGAGCCTGTATTGGATGTTATTTGGAATGCTTTATCTTATCCTGTAGAAATGAATGTCATTAGTTTAAATGATAAGGAGAAAAATGGAATAATAATTCCATTTAAGAATGTTAGAAAGGCTGAAGAATCAATTTTTCCAATTCAAGAATACAATTTTCTTGATATAGAGAGACGGTTAAATCCTTTAATAAATAATGTTGTTGAAAAAATTATTAGTGATTAAAAGATATTAAAATAGTGAAAAAGTTTAGAAGGGGTGCTTCTTAAAATTTAATTTGTGCGAAACACCTTTTTATTAAAAATCAATAAGGATTTTTCTGAACTCTTTCACTATTTAATTTTCTAATTAAATATAGCTGTTATCCATTCATTAGTTTGATGTTTTGTTTCAAGTTTAAATCCATGACTTTCTACTATAGCTTTTACTTTATCAAAACTCCATTCCACAAGTCCAGATACAAGAAGCTTACCGTTATTTAATAAATGTTCTTTTATAAAATCCATAAATAACTCAGTTTCTTCTCCACCTATATTTATATAAATCCAATCATACTTATCATGTATATTGACTTCTTCATTTAATGCATTGCCAACTAAAACTTCAATGTTATATAATCCATTTAATGAAGCATTTAATTCAACTTCTTCTCTCACATCTCGTATATCTAAAGCAGTAACTTTTGACGCACCGATGATAGCGGATGCAACTGATAAAATTCCTGATCCTGTACCTATATCTAGAACTGATTTATTATGTAAATCAATTTTAGTTAGAATAATATCTAAAAGATCTCTTGTTGTTTCATGTAAACCTGTACCAAATGCACCTTGGGATATAAAGGATATTTTATGTATGTTTTTATCACTTATAACTTCATCAGGGGAAGCTAAAACCCAATTATCATTTATATGTACCGTAGGAAAGTTATAATTTTCGTAATCATAATTTACTTCTTCAATATTTATGCAATCTGCTTCTAAAATAGAAGAAACAGTATCTTTAAATGAAGATAAGTTATCTTTATCTAGCTCATAAGCAACTTTAAGATCGATAGTAGAAACTGATTTTTCTAGATAACCATATCCATACTCATCAGTTGTAATTTCTAAAGGACTTTCATAAAATACATTGAAGATATCGTTAATTTGTAATTTTTCAATTTTCTCATCTAGCTCTTCATATTTAATAATATATGTTAATATAAACATGGCTTAATCCCCCAAATCTAATTCATTATAACATTATTGAGTATAGATAGATTTTTACTTAAAGTCAAGGAATCTATTGGAATTATAAGCGTTTATTAAAACAAATTTGTATATAAATTAATTCAAAAAATGAATTCGATAATATATTGAGATATTATTTATTTTTCTTTTTGAATTTAATTGAATTACTTGCTTTTTTTGATTTATTTTTATGATTTTTTTTACTATTTGATTTTAAACTGTTTTTAGGAATATTATTTTTACTTGAAAAATTACTTTTAGATTTTTCTTCTATTTTAGTATTATTATTTATTTTAGTATCTTTCTTCTTTTTATTATCATTAATTTTTTTTGAAACAGAGAAGCCAAAAGAACCAATAGAATTTTGAGGAAGTTTAAAGTATTCTCCATGACAATACGAAATTAAATCACCTTTTTCAAAATGAATTTTTCCTTTTTCATCTATCAAAGTACTATTTATATGAGAACCTACTACTTCTGCAATAAACATGTCATGCGTGCCTAATTTTATAATATCTTTTACTTTACATTCTATAGTAACAGGGCATTCGTCTATATAGGCAACATTAACATTTGTTCCTTCTTTCATGGTAAATCCCATATCGTTAATTTTATCGAATTTTCTACCAGGCTTAACTCCACAGTAATCTACTGCTTTAACCATTTCAGAAGAAGGCATATTAACAATGAATTCCATAGTTTCACATATGTATTCATAAGAAAGTCTTTCAGGTCTAATAGAAATAGAAAGCATTGGAGGCTTTGTGCAGATTGTTCCAGTCCAACCAACTGTAAAAACATTATCTTTTCCAGATTTATTCCTAGATGTAATTAAAACTACAGGGACAGGGTTTAAAACCACGCTTCCTTTAAAATCAACTTTATTCAAAATAGAATCTCCCCTTTAAAATATTTTCTTTAGGATTATAGCATATATTTATTCTAATTTATATAAATAAGATTTAAAATTAGAAAAAGGTAGATTTAATTAAATCTACCTTTTTTTAATAATATCTTCTTCTTCTTCTTTTTTTCATATTAATTATTCTTACTATAAATAATACTAAAACTAATATAATAACAATAATCAGTAATGATAATAAATATAGAGGTAAATTAGATTTAATAAGTTCAAAAGATGAAAGTTTAACTGTTCCTAAGACATCTTCAGTATGTCCTGGAGTAGAAAATGTTAGCTTAATTTCTTCATTACCACTTAATTTCCAAGCATCTGTTACATCTCCCTCATAAGAAAGTGTAGCATTTTTATCATTAAAATCATTCTTGTAGTATTCAACATTTTGATTAATAACTATAGGTGCTGTTATTTGCTTTTCAGGGCCAAAGAATCTGAATGCTTTATAAGTTAAATCTACAGTACCAATTTCATCACCAGCATTTTTATATATTTCTTTTTGTGCTGAGTAACTATAGTTAGCTAATTTTTCTGTATCCTCAAATACATTAAGACCTGTTGCACCGTATTCAGATTTTAGAACTACAGTAACTAAATCTCTGCCATCTCTTTCATAAAAACCTACAAAGCAATGTCCAGCTTGTTCTTCAGTTCCAGTTTTACCACCTATATTACCATTTTTGCCAAGTAACTTGTTTCTAGACTCAATTATTACAGGAGTACCTGAAAGACTAACACTAATTTCACCGCTTTTAGGAGCCATAGTTTCTCTAACCCAATCGTTTTTAAAAGCTGCAATTCCTATTTGAGCTAAGTCATATGCTGTAGTTTGATTTATTTCAGTATTGCTAGGATTTAAAGGGTCAATTTCTAAACCTGATGGATTAACGAAATGAGTATTTTTAAGCCCTAATTCTACTGCTTTATCGTTCATCATATTTACAAAGTTATCTACAGTTCCACCAACTGATTCTGCCATTAAGTAAGCAGTATCATTTGCTGAAAATATCATTACAGCTTTCATAGTATCTTCTGCTGAAATTTTATCTCCAGCATTTATTGATTTGTAGTTATTAAGTGATGTTTCAGTTACTTTAACTACAGTATCACTAAAAGTTAATGTTTCAGCCTTTGACTTGTTCTCAGCAAAAAGTAAAGCAGTCATAAGTTTAGTAGTACTTGCAGGTGATAATTTTAAGTCAGCATTTTTTGAGTAAATAACTTCACCTGTGTTAATGTCCATTGTTATAGCAGCTTCTCCAATAATTTCTGGAGTTTGAATATTTGTCTCTTGTGCACTAACTTTATTAGCAAAAGGAGCTAATAACGAAATAGAAAGAGCAACTGCCAGCGACTTTAGTAAATTTTTCTTTTTCAATTTCATCTCCCCATTTCTAAAGATTTTAATATATATATAAGTTGTAATAAATTATATAGTTAACCAATATAAATAACCGAATTATATAAATTACAATAATTTGGAAAAGTATGTATTTTAGTAACTTATATAAAAAATTAAACATATATGACTTTTCATAAAAATATTCACTTAAAACATATGTAATTATTCTTAAATAGGTTTATTGACTATTTAATATTGTACTACAAATAAGTATGTATATTAACAACTAAACATATATTGCTTTAATTTTATATTTTGAAACTATTTGATTTAAACACAAATTAAAGTATAACATCTACTTTCCATAATAACAACATATAGAATAATTGTTAAGTGGTTTAATTTACATGTAATATAAATTTAATAATTGTACAAAATAGAAATATAAGAAAGAGGTGGTTAATATCAAAAAGTTTAGTAAGTTTATTAGTTTTATTGCACTTTTTATATTTCTTAACAATATAAATTATATCCCAGTTTCTGCATTGTATACAGAAAATCACCTGAAAACTGTATATTTAACTTTTGATGATGGACCATCTGTAAATGTAACTAAGGAGTTAATTAATATCTTAAACAATAATGGCATAAAAGCAACTTTTTTTGTTGTCGGAGATTATGCTAATATATATCCTTACATGATAAAATCACTAAATGAAAATGGAATGTGCATAATGCCTCATTGTAATATTCATGACTATGTATCTGTATATAAAAGTGAAGAAAATTATTTTAAAGATTTAGATAAATGTAGGGATACTATTGAAAGTATATTAGGAAAGAGAAACTTAAATTTTATAAGATTACCAGGTGGTTCTAATAATACAGTTTGTGATTCTAATGTATTAAGTAAAATAAAAAATAGAATAGTAAGAAATGGTGATTATTATATAGATTGGACAATTGCTGCAGGAGATAGTGAAGCAAAAGATTTATCATCAGAATTTATTAATTCAAGGATAAAAGATGAAGGTGGATTATATGATGTTGAAGTAGTTCTTATGCATGATTTAGGTGATAAGTATGCAACTGTAGGTTCACTTCAAGAAATAATTAATTTTTATAAAGAAAAAGGTTATAAGTTTAAAACATTAAATGAAATTGAAAACTGGGAAATTCAATATTTAAAAGATATAAATGTATTGAATAAATAATAAAAAACAAGGCAAGCTATTGTGTAGTAGCTTGCCTCAAATTTATTTCTTATTATCTAATTTTTTTATCATAACTTCTTTTGCTTTTAGTTCAAGAGAATCATCTATCTTCTCAAGGGTTATATTGTCATATTTTTTACTTAAAGCTATATTTAAAAATCTATCTGCTAACTCAGGATTTTTAGATAATAATGATCCATGAAAATAGCTACAAAATGTATTTTTATATATACAGCCCTCATTCCCATCTTCACCGTTATTTCCGTAACCATGAACACACTTTCCTAGTGGTTTTAATCCATTAGTATAAGTTCTACCAGAATGATTTTCAAAACCTACATACGTTTCATTAAAATCTTCATTATATATAACTGTGTTGCCTATAAATCTAGTATCTCCACCTTCAGTATATATATCAAGAATTCCTAATCCCTCGATTTTTTCACCATTTGGAGCCATATAATATTTTCCTAGCAATTGATAACCACCACAAATTGCAATAACTACTTTTTCATCTTCAATATATTTTTGTAAGCTAGGTTTTTTTATAGTTTTTAAATCATTAGAAACTATTGATTGCTCAAAATCTTGACCGCCACCAAAAAATAGAATATCTGTATTTTCTGAATCAAATTCATCATTTAATGATGTATTAATTATATTAACCTTTATTCCTCTTTGTTCAGCTCTATGTTTAAGTATTAGAATATTACCAACATCTCCATAAACATTAAGTAAATCAGGATAAAGATGACAAATATTTAATTCCATTTATAGACCTCCTTATTTACCAAAGTTTTTTAATGTAACCTTTTGAATGAAGATATTTTCTAAAGTTAATCATAGCAGTATAAGTAGCAAGAATATAAATTTTATCATTTTTACTATTTTTAATCTTTTCTGTTAACTCTTCGAAGGTTTCTTCAATTATAAAGTTATCTTTATTTAATCCTGCAACATTAAGCCTAACAGCCATATCATAGCATCTAATACCAGAGACAAATATTTCATTAATATTAAGATCATGAAGTTTTTCAAAGTCAACATCCCATATCCAAGAAACATCAGTACCATCAGCATAGTTATCATTTAAAAGAAATGCGGCAGCAAAAGGATCTTTATTTAAACAAAGTGTATCTAAAGCTTGATTATATCCAGCAGGATTTTTAACTAAAATAATTTTTACATCCTTACCTTCAATGTTTAATGCTTCTTGTCTTCCAAAACTAGAATCTTGGTTTTGCAATGATTTTTTTATTGAATTATCATTTATTCCAAGTTCTTTAGTTACAGCATAAGCACAAAGACCATTATAAATGTTATAAGCACCTGACTGGCTTATAGTAACTTCTAAATCATTAAGTTTCACAGTTGAACTATCTGGTGTTAATTCTAAGACTTCATTTACTGCATATTCTAAAGGAGCTCTTTTAAATCCACAGCCTGTACAGTAGAAGTCACCTAAATGATTATATGTAATATGATTATATTCATAAGGAGACTTACAGAATTTGCAGAACTTAGCATCGGCATTTATTTCTATATCTTTATTATCTCCTATGCTTGCGTTAAAACCATAAAATACAGTTTTATTTGGAAGATCTAATTTACCTAGGAGAGATTCATCTCCATTTAAGACTAAAGTAGTATTAGGAGAAAGATGTATTCCTTCTAATATCTTTGATAGAGTAGTGTAAACTTCACCATATCTATCTAGCTGATCTCTAAAAAGGTTTGTTACAGTTATTATTTCTGGATTAATATATTTAGTTATATATTTTAAGTTAGCTTCATCAACTTCTATAACTGCATAAGAATCCTCGATTTTATTAAAGAACTTGTAGTTATCAATGAAGGTTGTAACTATTCCAGGAAAAAGGTTTGCACCAGTATTATTAGTAATAACTTTCTTTCCGCTTTCTTTTATAATGTTATAAATCATGCTAGTTGTAGTAGTTTTACCATTAGTACCTGTGATTAAAACTACTTTGTAGCCTTTTGACACTTTTGAAAGTATATTTCTATCTATTTTTAAGGCCACTTTTCCAGGGAATGTTGTTCCCCCTTTTAGTATTGTTTTTGTTAGAAAAATTGTAATTTTTGAAGCTATAATGCTTATTATTGATTTAATACTAATCTTTTTCACCACCTTATAATACTTATCAAATATTATATACAATAATATTAATAGATAATCAAATAATAATAAATTTTGATTTTGACTATGAATAGTATATCATAACTTTATATACTTACAAATAAAGTTATGATAAGATTTTATTAATTATTGAAGTTTGATAGGTGATAAAAAAGAGAAAATATGATAAATGAAAGAATGGAGGAAGTGTTATGGACAATTTTGTTTTTAAGAATAAAGAAGGAATGGATATTAGTTGCTATAAATGGAGTGATAATTCAAGCAAGCCTAAAGCTGTTATTCAAATAGTTCATGGAATGTCAGAATGGGCTGGGAGATATGACTATTTTGCAAATAGACTTGTTAAAGAGGGATATGTAGTTTATGCTCATGATCATAGTGGGCATGGAAAAAGTGCAAAGAGCTTAAGTGAACTAGGTTTTATAAGTAAAGAAAATAGATTTTACTCAATGATTGATGATATAAAAATATTAAATGATATTATTAAAAATGAAAATAAAGAGATACCATTAATATTATTTGGCCATAGCATGGGATCTTTCTTAAGTCAAAGATATATACAAATGTATGGATATACTATTGATGCTCTTATTTTATCTGGAAGTAATGGGAAACCAAAGATATTTACTAAATTAGGATTAGCTGTTTCTAAAATGGAAATGTTGATTAAAGGAAATGATAAAAGAAGTCGCTTGATGGATAGGCTATCCTTTGGAGGGTTTAATAAAAGTGTAAAAAATCCAAGAACTAATTTTGATTGGCTTTGTTCGGATGAAAATGAAGTAGATAAGTATATAAATGATAAGTATTGTGGATTTATATATCCAACTCCTTTTTACTATGATTTAATAAACGGATTATGGGATATACATAAAAATGAAAATATAGAAAAAGTAAAGGATTTAGACATTCCCATTTATATTTTTGCAGGAGATAGAGATCCTGTTGGTTATTTTGGAAAAGGAATAATTAATCTTTATGAAGTATATAAAAATATAGGAGTAAAAGACATTAGTTATAAGTTATATAAAGATGGAAGGCACGAGATGCTAAATGAAGTAAATAAGGATGAAGTTATTAGTGATATAATAAAATGGATAGAGAAATAGAATATTAAAAATAAAATATCTACAAAAATTTCTAAAATTATTCACATATAAAAGGAAATGATGTAAAATTATGTAGTAATAATTACTAGTGAGGAGAAATAATGTGGATTATAATAATTTTAGAATGAAAATTTATTATATTGATATGAAAAAATTATTATCATATATATTAATAAGCTTAATTTTCTTTAGTATGCACCAGATTGCTTTAATGTATGATTTTATGGCTATAAATGATATTGTACAAATCTTTAAGATAATAATAGTTATGATTTTACTAATGTTTACAATACACTTAAAGAATTTAACTAAAAAAGATATATATGGGATACTGCAAATATTTCTTTTTACAATATGTATAGTTTTCATGGTGTTTTTAACTCCGGAAAATCAATTTCAAGGAATAAAAATATTTCTTACCAAGCTTGGATATAGTAAATGTGATGAATTTCAAATTATTAATACAGTAATGCTATATTATATAATAGCAAAATATAAAAATGTAACTGTAGTTGGTAAAAAAATTTACTTAGAATATATAGCATTATTTGGAATTATTTCATTTTTTAGTTTGACAAACAATGTTATAGATAAAAATTTTATATATTTATTATATATAATTTCAACCATAGTACTTTTAATAGGAACATATAGATATATTAATATAAATAATGAAAGCTTTAATAAAAAGATAGATTTACTAAAGTTAAATATAAATATTATGATGATATACTTTTTTATTAGGATTTTTGTTAAATATACAGACACCTATTTTCTTGTTGATATAGTTATGATGATAAAAATGTTAGTTTATACAGCGACTATCTTGTTTATTATAGTTAATATATCAAAGGAAAATTATAATTTTATGTTTAAAGAAACAGTTAATACAAATAAAAAATTAGAAGAGATAAATAAAGAAATAATACAAAGTAACTATAAACTAGAAGAAGCTTATAGAAAGTTAAAGGAGAGACAATTAGTATATAAGAGCTTTTTAGGTTGTTTACCTGATCCTATAGTAATAGTAAATAATAATCTTAGGATATCTTATTGTAATTCAAATTTTTTAAATCTAATAGAAAAAGAAAATTTAAGAGCAGTTGTAAATAGAAGAATAGATAACTATATAAATTTTGATGTTGATATAAGAAAAAAAGTGGTTGATATAAATAAAGGTTCCTATTCTACGACAATAGATAAAGATGATAAGAAAATAGAAGTTAGATTCTTTTCTTTAAATGGTGAAGAATCAGAATGTATATTATTATTGAAAGATTTAACTGAAGAAATAAAACTTGTATCTATGAAAGAAGAATTAGAGAGCATAAAAATGAAAGAAGAAATAAAAAGAAACTTTTTATCAAGTATTTCTCATGATTTAAAAATACCTATAAGCGTAATATATTCAGCAATACAATTAGAAAAAATATTAATTGAAAATAATGATATAGAAAAAATAAACTTTTATAATGAAGTAAGTAAGCAAAATTGTTTTATGCTTACTAAATTTACTAATAATCTTATAGATACAAGTAAAATAGATTCGGAAAATTTAGATGCTAATTTAGTTTTAGATAACATTGTAGAGTTTGTTGAGGATTATATAAATTCCCTTTTTGCACATATAAAGAGTAATGGAATAAATATTCTTTTTGATACTGATGAAGAAGAGATATATGTTTATTTCGACAAAGAGATGATGGAAAGAGTGATATTAAATTTAATATCAAACTCATTAAAATTTACTGATGAGGATGGAACTATATTTATAAATATAAAGAATTCAAAAGATGCAGTACTTATAGAGGTAGGAGATACTGGGATAGGTATGAGCAAAGAATTTATAAAAAAAGCCTTTAATAAATATGAGGTTGAGGACAGAATAAAAAATAATAACTCAACAGGTTTCGGAGTAGGTCTTTTTGTTGTATATAATTTAATTAAAGCTCAAAATGGAGATATAGAAATAATTAGTGATGTAGGTAAAGGAACTACTTTTATAATTAAGCTATATAAATGAAGGGTGATTGGAAGATAGATGTTAAGTGAAAAAAAATATAGACATAAAGGATTGATGTCTAATATATTTATACCTGTACTTGTAATGTTGATCATTATCAATAGGGTTTTCAAAATGTCAAATGAATATATATTTATAATTAGACTACTTTGTTTTGCTATATCCATACTAATATTTATATTAAGTGCCGTAAAAGTAAATAAGAAGGATTTAGGGTTGTTAAAATACATTGGAGTTGGTTATTTTTATATAGCTATATTAAGGTTTATAGATTTAGAGTATTTATGGCAAAAAGAAAAATTTGGACTTGCTATGTCTTTCATAGGATTTATTACATGTTTGGAGCTAATAAATATAATATCAAGCATAATTTTATATAAAAAAAGATATTCTCCGAAAATACAAAACTTAGTTTTTATTATAGTTATACCTATCGTTTATATGATTTCATTAAGAGGATTCAATGGATTAATTTATTTAACTAATATATATAATTACTTTATTATAAATCAAATTATATTACTTATTTTATTTGGTGTTATATTACATCAATATAAGGAACTAGATAATTATAGGGAAAATAAATGGATTATATATACTAGTATCTTATTAATAATAAGTGATAGCTTTATTGTACTTATGCCATTATTAGATGCAAATTTAACTTCTTTTATATGGATTACAAAATTATTAGCGTATTTTTTAGTTTATGAGAAGTTTGAAGAAACTTTGTTATTTAATGCGTATTCAAGTGCTTATGAAAGTTTAAATAGAGTGAGAAAAATTGAGACTAATTTACATAAAAATTTAAAAAGAAGAGAAAAAGAATTAAAAGAATTAAACTTGCTTTTAGAAAAGAGTGAAAAAAGATATTACGATGTTGTCAAAGCTTTTTCAGATGGTTTGTTGCTTTTTGAAAATGATATAATGATTTACTCCAATAATTATAATGATGTGTATTATAATGTACCAATTGAAATAACACGTAATAAAAATAATTTAAAACTAAATTATGTATTAAATGAAATTATAGGTGTAGAATATCCTGATGATTATGAGATAAATGATTTTTCAGCAGAGGTAAGTATACAAGATGAATATGGAGAAATTAAAGATTTAGAAGTTAGCTTGGTTAAAATTTATGATAATAAAAAAATATTATTATTTAATGATGCAACTAAATTAGTAAAGCAAAGAGATGAGATTTTAAAACTTGAGAAGAAAATTAATGATGAAAATATTAAGGATGAATTTTATTCTAATATATCACATGAATTAAGAACTCCTATAAATGTTATTTACTCTGCACTTCAATTGAACGATATGTATTTAAAAAATTGTGAAGTGGAAAAAATCAATAGAAATAATAATATAATAAAACAAAATTGTTTAAGATTAATTAGAACTATTAATAATTTTATAGATAGTAATAAGCTTTCAGAAGGATTTTTAGAAATTGATAAAAGGATCTACAATATCGTAGATATAATAGAAAATGTAGTTTTGTCATGTAATTTTTATATGAATCTTAGAGAAACAAAGTTAACCTTTGATCCTCAATATGAAGAGATATATTTTTATTGTGATAAAAATTATATAGAGAGAATAATGTTGAATATTCTATCAAATTCCTTAAAATATGGTAAATATAAAGGTAATATATATGTCATGGTAAAAATAGAAAATAAAGAGAATATAGTTATAGAAGTTATAAATGATGCGGAAGCTATTCCAGAAGATAAGAGAAAGGTTATATTTGACAAGTTCACAAAAGTAAATACATCATTAAATAGACCTTCAGAAGGAAGTGGCTTAGGATTATTTTTAACTAAGGGACTAGTAGAATTACATAATGGAGAAATAACAATTAATGCAGGTATGAAATATGGTAATATATTTAAAATAACACTACCATATGATAATAATATTAAAGGAGAAATTGTATTACTAAATAATAATGTAGAGATAAATGAATTACAAGAAAAAATAGATATAGAGTTCTCAGATATATATTTTTAATTTCATAAATTAAAATACTAATGCATATATAATAATGAATATTATATAGAGGTGCATTAAATGAAGAATAAGGAAAAGAAACTTAATAAAATAAAAACTAGTAAAAAAGATATTAAAAAGCCTAAGAAAATAAAACATAAAAAAACTCATAAAAAACATAAAAGTTTAAATATATTTAAAGTAAATGGTGAATTTAAATTAATACCTTTAATAATTAATATACTAATACCAGTAGTATCTGGATTTATTGTAGGATATCTTAATAAAAATTCTATGACTACATATGAAACTTTAAAAAAGCCATTTTTTAATCCACCTGCTATTGTGTTTCCAATAGTATGGAGTATATTATATATATTAATGGGTATTGCTGCCTATAGAATATATATGAGAAACAAGCAAGGAATTGATGATAAAGGAGCATATTTTTTCTACCTAGTTCAACTTATATTTAATTTGATGTGGAGTTTTATATTTTTTACATTTAGATTATATGCAATTTCATTTTTCTGGATTATAATATTATTTGTTTTACTAATAATAACATTTATAAAATTTATTAAAGTAGACAAGATAGCTGCAATTTTATTAACTCCATATATGTTATGGCTTGTATTTGCAGGAGTTTTAAATTATTTTATTTGGCTACTTAATGAAATGTAATTTAATATGTAGTATAATAGAAATAAGCCTTCTTCTGAAGGTTTATTTTATTTAGAAAGGAAGTTTCTATGGGGAAAACTTTATTTATAGCAGAAAAACCATCAGTAGCTATGGATTTTGTAAAGCTACTTAATGTTAAAGGGAAAAGAAGCAATGGATATATAGAGGGAGAAAGAAGTATTTTTACATGGTGTGTAGGACATATGGTTACCATGAGTTATCCAGAAGCTTATGACGAAAAATTAAAATTTTGGAACTTGAGAGATTTACCTTTTTTACCTGCTGAGTATAAATATGAAGTTATTTCTTCAGCTTCAGCTCAGTTTAATATCGTCAGCAGTTTGATGAACAGAGAAGATGTTGATAGCATATATGTATGTACTGACTCTGGAAGAGAGGGAGAATATATATATAGATTAGTAGATGATATGGCTGGAAAACCAAATAAGATAAAAAAAAGAGTTTGGATTGACTCTCAAACGGAAGAAGAAATAAAAAGAGGTATAAAAGAAGCAAAACCACTATCGGAATATGATTCATTAGCACATTCAGCATATTTAAGAGCAAAGGAAGATTATATATTTGGTATAAACTTTTCAAGACTGCTAACTCTTATGTATGGGAAGACACTAGCTAATGTATTAAAAAAAGATAAGAATGTAGTAGTAGCTGTTGGAAGAGTTATGACTTGCGTTCTTGGAATGGTAGTAGAAAGAGAAAGGGAAATAAGAAGTTTTAGAAAGACATCTTTTTATAAAATATCTGGAGACTTTATTAAAGATAACGATGATGCCGTTATAAAAGGTGATTGGAAAGCAATAGAGGGATCTACATATTTTGAATCTCCAAAACTTTATAATGAGGTAGGATTCAAAAAGAAAGAAGATGCTGAAATCTTAATTAAGGATTTAAGAGATATAGGTTTTGGAACAGTTAAGGAAGTCAAAAAAACAAAGGAAAAAAAGAATGCACCGCTTTTATATAACTTAGCAGAGCTACAAAATGAATGTACAAAAAGGTTCAAAATAAGCCCAGATGAAACATTAAAAATAGTTCAAGGGTTGTATGAGAAGAAGATGGTTACATATCCAAGAACAGATGCAAGAGTACTATCTACTGCAGTTGCAAAAGGAATAAAAGGTAACATAATAAAACTTAAAAATATGCCGATCGGAGAGGAATTAACTAATATTACAACTGAAATACTAGAAAAAGATTATCCAAAGTCTATAATGAAAAGTAAATATGTAGACGATAGTAAAATCACAGACCACTATGCTATTATACCAACAGGGGAAGGAAGAGACACTTTAAGTAAACTGCCTAGCTTAGACAAACAAGTTTATTATATTATACTTAGAAGATTTTTATCTATTTTCTATCCTCCAGCTCAATATAGCAGAATGTCTATTACAATTTTAGTTGGTAATGAAAACTTTATTTTAAATAAAAAGATATGTGTTGATAAAGGATATTTAATTGTCCTTGGAAATGAAAAAGATGAAGAACAGGAGACCTTCCCTGAAAATTTAAGAAAGGGAACCAAATTAAATATAAATGAGTTAGAAATAAAGGAAGGAGAAACATCTCCTCCAAAGAGATATACAACAGGTTCTATGATAATTGCTATGGAAAATGCAGGGAAGCTAATAGAAGATGAAGAGTTACGTGAGCATATAAAGGGCGCTGGTATAGGGACTTCAGCAACTAGGGCAGAAATATTAAAGAAATTAATAAATATAGAATACATACAATCAAATAAGAAAACACAAGTTATAACGCCAACAGAACTCGGAGAAATGATTTATGAAGCAATTAGTGTATCTATTCCTTCGCTTTTAAATCCATCTTTGACAGCTTCTTGGGAAAAAGGCTTAAAGATGGTAAATGATAAAGAAATTAAACCAGATGAATTTATGGTTAAATTAGAAGCTTATACTAGGAAAAATACTGCTAGAGTATTAAATAATTCTAATATAGGACTTTTAAATACAAAACTATTAAAAATAAAGAATCAATAAAATAAAACTAGTAAAGTTTAACATATAATTAAACTTTACTAGTTTTATTTATTTTACAAATATTAAAAATAAGCTATATAAAGCTGGAGCTAAGAATACTGTCATTATACCAGCAATTCCAATAGATAGAGAACTCATTGCTCCTTCTGTTTCACCAAGCTCTAATGCTTTGGTTGTTCCAACAGCATGTGCAGAAGTCCCTAATGAAATTCCAACGGCAACTCTTTCTTTAATTTTAAATATTTTGCATAGAGTAGGGCCAATTACAGCGCCGATTATTCCAGATAGGATTATAGATAATACCGTTACAGGAGCTAATCCACCAAGCTGATTTGTAATTTCTATTCCTATAGGGGTAGTAACAGATTTTGCTAGTAATGAAATAGTAAGTATATTTTCAAGTCCGAAAATATTACCAAGAAAGAAAACTGAAGCTATTCCAACGGTACTTCCAAATAATATTCCAGTTAATATTGGCAATAAGTGTTCTTTAAGCAATTGTAATTGCTTATATAATGGTACTGCTAAAACTACTGTAGCAGGCCCAAGAAACATATTTATAAATTGCCCACCCTTATTATAATCATCGAAATCTATATTAAATAATACTAAAAATCCAATTACTAAAGCTATAGATATTAGCAGTGTATTAAATAGTGGGAATTTTGTTTTTTTATAGATAAAAAGTCCAATTTCAAAGGCTATTAGTGAAATTACTAGTCCAAATAAGATGTTGTCAGTTAAAATATTCATTATTTTGATTCATATCCTTTCTTAGTTTTTCTCTTTTGAAGATTCATAACAAATTGAACTATACTTCCAGTGACTACTATAACGATAGATGTAGTAATTATACATAATAATATAATAAGTATTAAACTATCTTTAATAGAATCAAAGGATGTTATAAGTCCTACACCAGCAGGAATGAAGAAAAAGGCAAGGTGATCTAAAAAGAAGTTAGATACAGTTTCTACTTTTTCAATTTTGATTATCTTACTACAAAGTAATAGTAATAAGATTATCATTCCTAATATGTTACCAGGTATAGGTAAAGAAAGACTTTTAGAAATAAGCTCTCCAATTAAGTAAATGCCAAGAATTATTATGGCTTCTCTAAAAATTTTCATATTGTGACCTCCTTAAACTATCCAATTAATAATTTAGCACTATTAAATAGAGATGTAAATGCAATAACGAAAATTGAATATCTCGATTTTAAATATAATCGATTACAGAACTATCCAATATAAATTAAAATATCTTATTTTTTAACAAAATTTGCTCTGAACTCATATTATAAATTATGATAACAATTAAAAAACTTAAGGAGTTTTAAATGAAAAGTAAATTAATTAAAATTGTATCTGTAATAGCTTTAATAGGTATTACAAGCCTTAGTTTTATTTCCTGTTCAAAAGATAATAAAAATTCTAATGGTGAATTAACGAAGGTCAGATTAAATGAAGTTGTTCGTTCCGTATTTTATGCACCAATGTATGTTGCTATAAATGAAGGATTTTTTGAAGAAGAAGGGTTAGAAATAGATTTATCAACAGGGCAGGGTGCAGATAAAACAATGCAACAAGTTCTAAGCAAGAACGCAGATATAGGATTTTGTGGACCAGAACAAACTGTATACATTAATAATCAAGGTAGAGAGGATTATCCAGTACTCTTTGCACAATTAACACAAACAGATGGAGCATTTTTAGTGGGTAGAGAAGCAGATGAAGATTTTAAATGGACTGATTTAAAAGGAGCAGAAGTTATAGGAGGAAGACCAGGTGGTGTTCCAGAAATGGCATTTGAATATGTATTAAAGCAAAATGGTTTAAATCCAAAAACTGATGTGAATATGGTAACTAATATAGATTTTACTGCTACATCAGGAGCTTTTAAAGCTGGTACAGGGGAATATGTAACATTATTTGAGCCAACAGCATCTATGTTAGAAAAAGAAGGCAGCGGTAAGATTATAGCATCAATTGGAGAAGCAGTTGGAGACTTGCCTTATACTTGTTTCTTTACAACTAAATCTTATATGGATAAAAACCCAGAAATACTACAAAAGTTTACAAATGCAATATATAAAGGCCAACAATGGGTTGAAACACATAGTGATGAAGAAATAGCTGATTCAATAATTTCATTTTTCCCAGGGACTGATAAAGACATAATAGTTTCAGTTGTTAAGAATTACAAAGAGATTAATGCTATAGCAACTAAACCATCAATTGAAGAAGAAGATTTAACTAGATTAATGGATGTAATTGAAAGCTATGATAGTAGTCTATTAACAGATAGACCAGAATTTAAAAAGATAGTTAACAATACTTTTGCCGAAGAAGTAATGAATTCTAAGTAAATTTTTAAGAGCTAGCTCTAGGAATATTAGAGCTAGCTAATAAACTTCTACCTATAAATATCTACATATATTAGAAAGGAGGTATAATTTTGAGCTTAATAGATGTGTCAAATATAAGTTTAACGTATCACTCTTTAAAGGGTGAAACAAAGGCTATAGAAAATATAAATTTTTCAATAGAAAAGGGGGAGTTTGTTAGCATAATAGGACCATCAGGATGTGGTAAGTCAACACTCTTAAATATTATTAGTGGGCTTTTAAAGCCTTCTGAAGGAAAAATAATTTATATAGATAAAGATATAAACAATAGACTAGATAAAATGGGATACATGTTTCAGAAGGATTATTTATTTGAATGGCTTTCTGTTAGGAGTAATATATTATTAGGACTAAAGATAAAGGGATTAGATAGTGAAGAAAACATTCGAAGAGCTGATAAACTTTTAGACAATTATCAACTATCAAAGTTTAAAAATCATAAACCAACAGAACTTTCAGGTGGAATGAGACAAAGAGTAGCACTTATTAGAACTCTTGCATTAAATCCAGATGTGCTTCTTTTAGATGAACCTTTTTCAGCTTTAGATTATCAAACAAGGCTTAAAGTGTGTGATGATGTTAAAAGTATAATAAAAAGAGAAGGGAAAACAGCTATAATGGTAACTCATGATTTAGGAGAAGCCATTGCAACTTCGGATAGAATAATAGTTCTTACTAAAAGACCTGCAAATATAAAATTAGATGTAGATATAACTTTTAAAAATGCTGAAGCAACTCCATTTCAAAGAAGGAAGGAACCAGAATTTAATGAATATTTTAATTTATTATGGAAGGAGTTGGACAGTGTAAATGAGTAATGAACATGAGGCTTATATTAAAAAGGTAAAGAAAGATAAAATTAAGGTTGCGGTATTTAGAGTAGCCATATTATTAATATTTATTGTTTTTTGGGAAGTAGCAGCTAGGTTGAAATGGATTGATCCATTTCTAACATCAAGTCCATCTAGAATACTTAATTCATTTCTATCTTTTGTAAAGGAAGGAACATTGCTTAGGCATATATCAGTAACTTGTTATGAAACAATACTAGGTTTTACATTAGGAACAGTGCTTGGAGCAATTATAGCTATTATTTTATGGGCATCACCTTTTACATCAAAAGTGTTAGATCCATACTT
This sequence comes from Clostridium sp. D46t1_190503_E9, assembly GCF_015555225.1. NCBI lineage: Bacteria > Bacillati > Bacillota > Clostridia > Eubacteriales > Clostridiaceae > Clostridium > Clostridium sp. D46t1_190503_E9. The sequence goes on along the minus strand of NZ_JADNKB010000002.1, from coordinate 289,890 downwards.
AGTAGTGCTAAATGCATTACCAAAAGTTGCACTTGCACCGATAGTAATATTTTGGGTGGGAAATGGTATGACAGCAATAATTGTTATAGCACTTTTAATTTCTATAGTAACAACAATAATAACAGTATTAACTGGTTTTAATGAAGTTGATAAAGGAAAACTAAAGCTGATGCAAACACTACAAGCTACAAAATTTCAAACACTAAAGTATCTTGTATTCCCATCAAATATCCAAGTGTTAATTTCTGCATTAAAAATAAATGTTGGTTTATCTTGGGTAGGGGTTATTATGGGGGAATTCTTAGTTGCAAGAGAAGGATTAGGATTTTTAATAGTATATGGTGGACAAATTTCACAATTAGATATGGTTATGATGAGTATTGTAATTCTTTCAATAATAGCATTTCTTATGTATATGATTGTAGCAAAGATTGAACAAAAATTAAAAAATATAAATTAGTTTTGAAATTAAAAGGCTGATAATACTTTTATTATCAGCTTTTTAAAATTAAGTTAAATATATTTAAAATTTCTTGACTAATTTTAATATGCTTAAAATACTGATTAATTATTAGGCGAAAATTGTAAAGATTTCAATTGTAAAAATTAAAAAAATTTGATAAAATGTATATTATATAATAATTGTGTAGATAAAATGAAAAGGTGGATGAAGTTATGAAAAAAACAGACAATCTTTTTTCTACTATAATAAAGTATTTGAAACCGTTTGTTGAAAAACTAAAAGTGGTAATTAAACCATTTAGAAATGGAATTGATGGGACAAGCAAAAAAATAAGTAATACATACAAAAAAATGAATGAAAAAAACCAATATATAGAACCAGTTATTATGATTTGCATTCCCTGTTTATTTGTACTTGTTATGATATTAGGAATTAAGAGCTTTACAACTGTTGAGGAAATTAACATAACTAAAAATAGTGCAGAATATCTATATTACGAAAATAAATATGATGAAGCAATAGAAGAATATAATAAAATGCAAAAAGAAGAAAATTGGCCAATATGGACAGTAAAATCTGCTGATATATATTCATTAAAAGGTGATATAAAAAAATCAAGTTCTCTTTTAAAGGAAGCAATAATAAAAAGAGATAGGATAATAAAAGAGGAAGGGTTTGATAAGTATAAAGATAAGGATATAGAATTAATTAATTCTATGTTGTTTACTTTTATAATGAATAAAGAATATGATGAAGCTATTTCACTTGGAGAACAATATATAAATGATTATGGTAAAAACAAGGAAATCTTAAAAACATTATTTTCAGCTTATATTTCAAATAACCATATATATAAAGCAGAAGTATTAACGGAAGAATATCCGATGGATGAAAACTCACCTTATGATATATGTGTATTAGCTAATATGAATATGCTAATTAATAGGTGGGACAAAGGTCTTGAACTTTTAAAAGATGCATGGTATTTAGATAAAAATGAAATGAAGATATACGATGTTATAGGAGATATGGCTTCATATAATAATGAAGAATTAATAAAATCGATAAAAGATATGATAGATAAAAATGAAGATGAAGATGCATACAAAATGCTTCTAGCAAAAGCTTATTCTGTTTCAGAAGAAACTGCAGGTGATGCAGAAGAATTAATGAAAGATTTAGAAGACAATAGTGCTTATGGAATAGCAAGTGATTTTATAAATCATGATATATGTAAAGTAACAAATAAGAATTCAGAAGCAGAGGAATACTTAGAAGATGCTGAAAGAAAAGCAGAAAAAGAAAAAAAAGATTCATATATTACATATTATATTTCATCATTAAAGGCAATAGATAATGAAAAATATGACGAGGCTTTCAACTTAGCTAAAAAAAGTGTAATAGCTAATGAAGAATATTCTAATAATTATGGAAGCTTGATTCCGAATATTTTATTAGCAAAAGGAAATATTAAGCCGACAGAAGCATATTTTAGAACTGCTATGCAAAAAGAGCCATACAACTATGAAACAATAATTAAAATAGCTAATTATTATTCTAATTACGAATATAATAATGAAAAAGCTAGAAATTACTATGAATTAGCCTTGAATATTAAAAAGGATGATAGTAAACTATATTTTAAACTTGCTAAGCTAGATATAGCTGAAGAAAAGTGGGAAGAAGCTGCTAACAACTTGAATAAAGCTATAAAGATTGATGAGAATAATCCGGAATACTGTAGAACTTTAGGCGCAGTATATTTGAAGAATTCAAAGAATGAAGAAGGAATTGAGTTTACTCGTAAGGCTTATTCTATTAATGAAAAAGATATATTAGCATTAAGTAATGCAGGCTGGTATTACTTGATGGTTGAAAATGATATTGCAAGAGGATATGAAAATATAAAGGCTGCATATGAAGAAATTCCAACTAGTATGGAGGAAAATACTAAAAATGCTATTATAGAAAATTATAATAAATCGAAAGAGGTTTATAATAAATTTTTAGAAGATAGTTCTCAAGAATTTAAAATATCAGGATTGAAACTGTTTTATTAAAAGTGCCAATAGGCACTTTTTTTATGTAGAAAAACAATACAATTTCTGGTATTATTATAATCATATTATATATATAATTATATTTATGGGGGGATCAGATTGAGAAAATTTAAAAAAATAATCATGTCAATAATTTTTATATTAGTAATAATTATAATATTTATTTTTAAGACAAAATATTCAAATGACGTTACTGTGAAAAAATGGGACAACATATATAACGAAAATAATATAACTTTCTTCTATGAAGAAAAGGATGATGAAAAAATAAAGATACTTAAAGATATGTATAATACAGAAGAAAAATTAGATGGTGAAAAAGATAAAATTAAGAAGGCAATAAGAATATCAGAGATTTTAAATGAAATAATTACATTTGATGATGTGCCTAATACTAAAGGAATAAATGGATATGACATATTAAAAGAAAAGAATGGAGCTAAAAAAGCTTCAGCTAGAGATCTTGGGATAATTTATAGGGATTTTCTTGAAAGTGTAGGCTACACCGCAAGACTTGGTGAATTTAGAAGGACTGATGCTAAATTAAGTAAGCAAAATTCATATTATGTAGTTGAGTTTTGGAGCAAAGAAGATAATAAATGGATAATGATTGATTTTATTGATAGAGGATATTTTGATAAAGAAGGATTTTATTGCAGTGCAGTTGAACTTTTAGATGAAGATGTTAGAAATTTAAATTATACAGGAAACAGTGATAGAAGAAATTATATACCAATGCTAAAAAAATCTTTATATACTTACACAATAAGTATTGATAATACTACTGATATGAAAAAAAGTAATAGCTATGTAACTTATGTTAAAAATACAAGTGATATAACCTTTAAATTTAAAGGAAGTTATATTACACCTACAATATTTACTCAAAATAAAGATTTAATGAGTAAAAATCCTATTGATACAACTGTTAAAAGTGATGAAAAAGCATATATAATTTTAATGAAAAAACAAGAGCAAACATCACTTGAAGATAAAAATGAAAACAATAGTTTTGTAATTGGTGCTTTTAAGGATGGAAAAATATTGGATGAATATTATATAAAGGAAAATGATAGTGGGTTTAGAAAAGTTAAAAAATATTCAGATATATTATTAACAAAGGGAGATAACTTAATAGAACTTTCATTAGATGGTGAAAATGTAGTTAGTAGTATAGAAATAGATTATAAAAAATGAAATATAAGTTTTCTTTATTTTTAAAGTTCTTTAATATAATCTTAAGAATTAATGGATTATAAGCAATAGACAGTAAAGAATTATAAAGGTATAATAAGATTTGTTGTAATTAGAACAGGTCTTAAAAGGAGGAAAAAGAATGGGTTTAGATTTTATCTATATACTTAAGGCTATTGTTATAGCTATAGTAGAAGGTCTTACAGAATTTGTACCAGTTTCATCAACAGGTCATATGATTTTAGTAGGAAGTCTAATAGGCTTTAGATCAGGTAGCATTGGTGCAGAAGAATTTGCAAGCATGTTTGAGGTAGTTATACAACTTGGAGCAATTTTAGCAGTAGTAGTATTATATTGGAATAAACTTTGGGGAGCGGTAGTTGAGTTCTTTACTTATATCTTTACATTAGGTAAAAAAGGACAATCAGGTTTTAAATTTGGTATAAATATAATAATAGCATCAATCCCAGCTTTAATTGTAGGTTTAACATTATATGATAATATAAAGAGTTTATTTAAACCTTCAGCAGTAGTTGTTGGATTTATCGTAGGTGGTATATTATTATTAGTAATAGAAAATAGATTTAGAAATAAAACTTCTAAAAGCGGAAAAATTCCAACAGTTGATGTTTTTGATTTAACTCCAATACAATCTTTAAAGGTTGGATTATTTCAAGTTTTATCAATGTGGCCAGGAATGTCAAGAAGTGCTTCAACAATAATGGGTGGATGGATTGCTGGACTTGCAACTCCAGTAGCAGCAGAGTTCTCATTCTTTTTAGCAGTTCCAGCTATGATAGGTTCATCGGCTATGGATTTATATAATTTTGATTATTCAATAATGAATTCTACATATATAGTTGCATTAATTATTGGATTTATTGTAGCCTTTATTGTATCAATAATAGTTATGGATATGTTTGTAAGTTATTTAAAGAAAAAGCCTATGAGAATATTTGCTATATATAGAGTTATTGCAGGTATAATTTTATTAGGATTATCACTTGCTGGAATTGTTACTTTAACTATGTAAAATAATTAAAAAAAATAAGAGTACAAACAAGTACTCTTATTTTTTTATTCAATTTCTAATTCTCTCTTTAACTTTTCAATTTCTTCTTTAAAATCATGAACTTTGTTTGCTAAGTTTGATTTTATAGTATTTATTTTGATATTTAATTTATTTGTTGAATATAGAACAGAATTGATTTTACCTTTTATATAGTATTTAATACTAATTTTAATAGAATTTAGTTAAATTTATATAAATCAAAAGAATAATTATGAGAAAATTACAAAGATATAAAAAATATTGAAAATATAAATAATTTTCCTTTTCAGTATATTATCTTTATGCTATCATTAAATAAGAAAAGTAACAATAATAGTTTGAAAACAATTGCATTAATTAAAGAAAAACTGTTATATTTTTAAAGAGAATTAACAGAAAATTTTAAATGTATAATCAATTTAAAAGTAACTGAATCGGGTAGGGGGAATTTTAAATGTCACAACAAATAAAAAAAATAGCATTACTAACAGGTGGTGGAGATTGTCCGGGATTAAATGCAGTTATAAGAGCCGTAACAAGAACAGCTATAATAAACTATGGAATGGAAGTAATAGGCTATAAGTTTGGATACAGAGGATTATACAACAATGATTTTGTACCTCTAACTTTAGATAGCGTATCAGGTATTCTTCATAGAGGTGGAACTATATTATATAGCTCAAATAAGGACAACTTATTTGATTACTTAGTAGAAGAAAATGGCGTTATGGTTAAAAAAGATGTATCAGATGTAGCAGTGGAAAATTTAAAGAAAGAAGGAGTAGATGTATTAGTTGTAATAGGAGGAGATGGAACTTTAACATCTGCAAGAGATTTTGCGAGAAAAGGAGTTAAAGTAATAGGAGTTCCAAAAACAATTGATAATGATTTAGCATCAACAGATGTAACATTTGGATTTAATACAGCTATAGATGTTGCTACTGAAGCATTAGATAGACTTCATACAACAGCTGAATCACATCATAGAGTAATGATTTGTGAGGTTATGGGGAGAGGAGCAGGTTGGATAGCATTAGAATCTGGTATTGCAGGTTCTGCAGATGTTATACTTTTACCTGAAATGCCTTATGATATAAATAAGATTGCTGAAAAAGTAAAAGAAAGAGAAGCGGCAGGAAGAAGATTTAGTATAGTTGTAGTAGCAGAAGGAGCAAAGCCAAAAGATGGAGAAGTAGTAGTGGCTAAGATAGTTGCTGATAGTCCAGATCCAATAAGACTTGGCGGAATAGGAAATAAATTGGCTGAAGACTTAGAAAAGCTGTTACCAGATAAAGAAATAAGATGTACAGTACTTGGACATATACAAAGAGGTGGAATAACTTCAACATATGATAGAATCTTATCAACAAGATATGGAGTTGGAGCTGTGGAACTTATTAATGAAGGTAAATTTGGAGAAATGGTTTGTCTTAAAGATGGAAAAATGTCTAGTGATAGTCTAGAAAATGTTATAGGACAAAAATCAAAATTAGTGGATCCAAATGGAGAATTAGTTCAAGTTGCAAAACAAATAGGAATTTCATTTGCTGATTAATTACAATAGAGGTGGTAGAGATTTTACTCTACCACTATTTTAGCTGTTTAAATATACATAAAAAACTAAATAAAACTTATATAAAATTTTATTTGATACTTCAAAATTTTCTGACAATATGATATAATCTTATTAGGCAGAGAATACAGTAAGGAAAGCTGGAGGGTATTATGAAAGAGATAAAGAAATATTTAGAATCAAGAATTGGGACGTATGGATTTTTCTTTGAGGATTTAAAGAGTGGATACATTTATGGTTATAATGAAAACGTTCAAATGGTAGCAGCAGGTTGTATGAAGCTGCCTATAGCTGTATCATTAATTAAAGCTGTAGAAGATAAAAAAATTGATTTTTTAGATAAAATAAAGATAGATGGAAAAGATAAAGTTTATGGTACAGGTATAATTCATGAGTTTAATGAAAGGGAATATACAGTTTTTGAATTATTAGTTGCTATGTTAATACAAAGTGATAATACAGCAGCCAATAAAATAATTGATATTGTTGGAATGGAAGAAATAAATAAAGATATAAAAGAAATGGGTTTAAAAAATACAACACTAAATAGAAAAACAACAGATGAAAGAAAAGTTAAAAATGAAATTGAAAATATAACATGTGCGTTAGATCTTGCTAGAATATGGAGGCATTTATATAATTCAACTTATTTAAACGAAGAAAATAGTCAAATGTTAATTGATATTTTAACAAGACAACAAATTAAAAATAAGCTAGCTTTATATATTCCAGATGATTTAAAATATGAAATTTCAAGTAAGACTGGAGATAAGAATGGAGTAGAAAACGATACTGAATTAATTAGATTATCAAAAGGAAACTTTACATTCACGGTTTTATCTATGGGAATACCTAATAGTGTTTATGGAACAGTTACATTGGCTAAATGCGGAAAAATGATGTGGGATAATGTTATGAATAATTGGCATTAATTAAAGAAATATGATAACTCCTAGGTTTCTAGGAGTTATTTTTATAGAAAAATATAGAGTAGAAACTATTAAACAAATCTACCCTATAAATAAAGAATGCTTTATAAAAAAAAATAGCAATATTTAATTTTCAAAATTATTCTTTAGATAAAAGAATACTGCCTTTTCCAATAATTACTATTTTGTAGCTAGGTTCTAGCTGTAAAATCTTATATTTAGAAGAACTAGAAGGCAATTTTATTGATTGCATTAGGGTATCATTTTCATTAAATACTACAAAATAAACATCATTTGTTTTTGATGTATTTTCAATATAATTTATTTCATTTAATGGGGTAGTAAAAGTATTTACCCTATATACCCCTTCTTTAAGTTGAGATTCGGCAAATTGAATAATCGCGTTAGTAGGTATGCATGATAATGATAAACAAAGTAATAGTATGCTAATAAATTTTTTCATTTTAACATCTACCTTTCTATTAAAATTAACTAAATAAATATATATTATACGAGTGTTATTTAGTGAAATAGTAAATATTTATATAAATGAACTTAAAAGCTAAGATAAAAAAGCTGAGCCATCACCAATTAATATTAGCTTGTAATTTTTTTCAAAATCATTTAAAGTATATTTTTGAGATTCGGGCTTCATTTTTATTGTTTGCAAAACTGTTTCATTTCTATCTAAAAGTATCAGGTATATAGAACCATCTTTTGAGATATTCTGAACATTTTTAACATTTCCTATTGTGTTAGTAATATCATTTACGTTGTAAACACCTTCCTTTAATATATTAGAAGAGATTTGAGGATTTGCTTTTACAATATTAAAGTTTAAAAATAAAGAAATAAAAATAATAGCTATAAATTTTTTCATTTAAATAACCACCTTTCGCAATTATTTTGGCTTTATAAAAATTAAATATACAAAATAAATACAAAATATATAAAGATGATAAAAAATTGTAATAATCTTGTTACCAATATAATAAATATGTAATATAAGATAGTTTATAATAATTACAGAATCAAAAAAATTAAAAATTATCTTTTGCTTTAAGATGCTTTTAAGTAGATATCTATGGAGGATAATAATGGGGAGTATATTAAAATTAGTCAAATTTATTTTTAAGGAGAAAGAGAATTCTATTTTAGATGATAAGGTTGAGCTTAAGATAAACAGTAAAGAAAAACAATTAATAAAAAAATATTGTGATTTAAAAAATATATCAGTAAATGAATTTTTTAGAACTGTGGCTATGAAAGAGATAGATAATTTTATTTATATAAAAAGATAAAATTGAAATATAAGTAAGAAGGAATAACCAATATTATAGTTATTCCTTGGAGAATTTTATAGTCCAGTATATTGTATTTTAAAACAACTTAACTTCATACTTTATAGCATGGTATATGTATAAAAAAAGTTACGTTTATATGTAAAAAAAATAAATATAGTGTATTACTATAAATTTGATAATCAAATCTTCGAAAAGAAGAATAGATTAGTAATAATAAAATTTATATAAAAATCCCCCTATAGAAACAAACATTTAATTTGATTAAAAGATAATTTTCTGTTTGTTTATTACAAGAGGGATTAACTTTAAAAGTGTTCAAGAATATAAATTATAGTGTAGGTGCATCAATTAATGTTGTGAAAATAAATTCATGAACATGACCATCAACAAATGTTGTAGTAGCTCTTGCTAAGTGGACATGTTTACCATTACCTACTGGTATTGCTGGACCTGTTACAATGCAGATTTCATGAAAGTGTCCGAAGAAGTCTGTGCTAGTTTTTATTTTATGAACATGAGATCCATTATATGGAATAGCTTCGCTTGAGACTCCTGCAAAACGATGATTATGTCTATCATCACCTTCTTCTGCAAATCTAGTACTTCCTAAGAATTCATGATTGTGAGTTTGTCTGCGACAACGCCTTAAAGCGCTATAATCATTTGTATACATATAAAATTCTCCTATCTCAAAATAATATAATTTATAATATGTAATTCAAAAAGAAATGTGCTTGAAAATAAGTATATAAAATATATTTTTATGTTACTACTATATTGGAAATTAAGAGAATCTGATTATAGGAAGTTAAAGTGAAGAAATATAATATGAATAGTAAAAGGGCTTTTCATATAGAAGCGTTACAGGAATTATTATTCCAGTAACGCCAATGAAAAATTAATTATTTTTTATATAAATTATTAAAATAAGAGACTATGATTAGATAAATTTTTAATCTATAGATATAAGCTTTTATTAGATAAAGGACTATTGAACATTTACGTTAACATTAGCATCAATTTCTCTTTCATCTTCGGTTTCAGTCTCAGTCTCGGTCTCAGTTTCAGTCTCAATATCAGTGCTAGTATTAGTTCCGTTAACAGTAACATTTAAAGTTATTGTATTACCGTTACTTGTAGTATCGGTATTAGAAGTTTCTTGAGCTTGAAGTTGAGCTTGAAGCTGAGCCTGAATTTGAGCTTGAAATTGTCTTTGATCTTGTTCTTGCCTTTGAAGTTGAGCTTGAAGTTGGGCTTGAAACTGTCTCTGATCTTGTTCTTGCCTTTGAAGCTGAGCTTGAAGTTGAGCCTGAATTTGAGCTTGAAGCTGAAGTTGTTTTTGAAGTTGATATAATACTTTAAGATAGTTATTATAAGAACCATCAAGTATTTCATTATAATCGTAATCGCTATAATAATATTTAGACATATAAATTCCCCCCCTCATTATTAGTTTTAAACATAAATAAATTGTGTTTATTACATAGTGTATAATATGTAATAAAGTGCAATAATGTTACGCATTTTAATTTAAGTCGTTAAACTTTTAGAGATAAGAAATTATTAATGAAAGATAATATATTAAATAGTATTTTTGAAGATACTTTATTGACAATGGAATATATAAATGTTATTCTATTGGAAAAGATGACCTTTAAATTAATCCAGAGAGATTAACAAGGAAGAGATTGTAATAGTAAAAGACTTTTATTAAGGGCTTATTATACCTTCCTTGAAATAAGGAAGGTTTTTTTATGTAAATTATAATATATATGTTTTAATTAATAATCTATATAATTACGATCTTATAAAATTAAAATTTGATAAGCTTATTTAAGTAAAAGAGTAAAATTGAAAATATATTGTATATAATTTTTATATAAGTTGCTGAAATTATTATTTTACTTGAATACTATAAGCTTTAAAATAATTTAGTTAAGTATAGAATATTTATTACAACTTATATACCTTTAAATTTAACACAGAGATGTTAACAAGGAGTGATGTAAATGGATATCAAAAATAAGCATTTGATTGATCCAATGGATTTTTCAAGGCAGGAATTACAAGAAATTTTTAAATTAGCACACCAAATAATGGCAAATCCGAGAGAATATTCTCATATCTGTGATGGAAAAATTTTAGCAACTTTATTTTATGAACCAAGTACAAGAACAAGATTTAGCTTTGAAGCTGCAATGATGAGACTTGGTGGTAAAATTCTAGGGTTTTCTGAGCCGAATTCAAGTTCCACTGTAAAGGGAGAAACTTTAGCAGATACTATAACTATGGTATCTATATATTCTGACATAATTGCCATGAGGCATCCAATGGAGGGGTCTGCAAAACTTGCAAGTATGTACTCAGAAGTTCCTGTAATAAATGCGGGAGATGGGGGACATCAGCATCCAACTCAAACATTAACTGATCTTTTAACTATAGAGTCTTTAAAGGATGGCTTAACAAATCATACGATGGGAATTTGTGGGGACCTAAAAAATGGAAGGACAGTTCACTCACTTATAAAAGCTATGTCACGATATGAAGGAACTAAATTTATCTTAATTTCACCAAAGGAATTATCTATACCAATTTATATAAGAGAAGAAATATTGATAAAAAACAATATAGAATTTAAAGAGGTTGAAAAATTAGAAGATGTAATAGAGGAACTAGATATTTTATATATGACAAGAATCCAAAAAGAAAGATTTTTCAATGAAGAGGAATATATTAGGCTTAAAGATAGCTATATCCTGGATATAGAAAAAATGAAGTTAGCCCAAAAAGATATGATAGTTATGCATCCACTACCAAGAGTAAATGAAATATCTATAGAAGTAGATAAAGATGAGAGAGCTTGTTATTTTAAGCAAGCAGAATATGGAATGTATGTAAGAATGGCATTAATTGCAAAACTCTTGGGGGTGGCTTAGATGTTAGAAATAACAAGTATAAAAAATGGATTAGTAATAGATCATATAAAAGTTGGAATGGGAATAAAAATATTTAATTATTTAAATCTTGATAAAGTGAATAGTCAAGTCGCTTTAATAATGAATGTTGAAAGTGATAAAATTGGTAAAAAAGACATAATTAAAATAGAAAATTCTTCAGAAGTAAACTATACAATTTTAGGATTACTTTCACCAAATCTTACTATAAACGAGGTAAGAGAAGGCGAAATAGCTAGAAAAATAAAACCAGAGTTACCTAAAAAGGTTATAGATGTTCTGATTTGCGGTAATCCAAGATGTATAACAGAAGTAGAGCAATATGTTCCTCATACATTTAATCTAATAGATGAAAATAAAGGAACATACAAGTGCGATTATTGTGATCATATAACAAAGCTATCTGATTTATAGATTTAAATATGAGATATGAGGTGAAATTATGAATTTACTAATAAAAAATGCTAGAATAGTAGATTATTCACAGGATTTTATTGGAGATCTTTATATAGAAAATGGAAAAATAAAAGAAGTAGGATTAGATATTAAAAGAGATGATGTAAATTTTATAGATGCTAAAGGACTTACGTTAATGCCTTCATTTATAGATACCCATTCTCATTTTAGGGAGCCAGGACTTACTTACAAAGAAGATATAGAAACAGGTTCTAAGGCAGCATTAAGGGGAGGATATACTGGAGTATGCTTGATGGCAAATACTAAGCCGATATGTTCTAGTAAAGAAGTTTTAGAAGAAGTTAGAAATAGAGAAAAAGAGCTGGATTTAATAGATTTGCATCAATGTGTATCTGTTACAAAAGGGTTTAATGGAAAAGATATAAGCCATTTAGATGAATTTAAAAGTGATACTAAACTTAAAGCAATATCAGATGATGGTGTTGGAGTTATGGATTCCGAAATAATGTATAAAGCTATGTTAAAGGCAAAAGAACATGACTGGATAGTAATGTCTCATGCAGAAGATAATAGCTTTTCAGATATAGATATGAGAATTGCTGAAAATATAATGACTTTAAGAGATATTTGTTTAGCAAAAGAAACTGGGGCAAGGCTTCATATGTGTCATGTTAGTACAAAAGAAGCTATAGAATATATTAGGGAAGCAAAGAAGCGCTTTAGCAATATAACTTGTGAGGTTACTCCTCATCATATATCCTTAACAAAAGATATAAATAATTATAGAGTAAACCCTCCTATAAGAGAAAAAGAAGATGTAGATAAAATTATAAATGCTATAAAAGATGGAGTTGTAGATTGTATAGGAACAGATCATGCGCCTCATACAAAAGAAGACAAAGAGAAAGGATCACCTGGAATGGTTGGACTTGAAACGTCATTTTCTATATGCTATACAAACCTAGTAAAACCAGGAACTATAACTTTAAATAAGCTAAGTGAAATTATGTCAAAGAACTGTGCTGATATTCTAGGTATGAATAAGGGGAGAATTAGTCCTGGAGTTGATGGAGATGTAGTCTTATTAGATTTAGATAAGAAGATAAAAGTAAACTCAAATGAATTTCATTCAAAGGGCAAAAATACTCCTTTTGAAGGTATGGAGTTTTATGGTGAAGTCCAGATGACAATAAAAGCAGGAAGAGTTCTTTATAAGAAGTAGGAGGATAAAGATGAAAAGCTTAATAATGGATAAATTATTTAATAGAGTAGAGGAAAGAGGCGTAGTTTGCGTTGGATTAGATACTGCGCTTGAATATATCCCGAGCTATCTTTTTGAAGGAAGATCGGAAGTAGAAGCATTAGTTGAGTTTAATAAACAAATAATAGATGCAACTATAGATGTAGCAGCCTGCTTTAAGGTTCAAATTGCTTATTATGAAGCGTTAGGATTAAGAGGAATGATTGCTTATAAAGAAACTTTAGATTATTTAAGAGAAAAAGATGCAATTATAATTGCTGATATAAAAAGAGGAGATATAGCTGCAACAGCTAAGCAATATGCTAAGGCCCATTTTGAAGGCGATTTTGAAGCTGATTTTATAACTCTTAGTCCATATATGGGGATGGATAGTATTGAACCCTATATGCCATATATGGAAAAAGGAAATAAGGGAGTTTTTTCGTTAGTTAGAACTTCTAATCCAGGAGCAGAAGATATAGAAATGTTGAAAACTACAGATTATAGGGATGTTTATAAGGTAGTTGGTGATAAAATTGCTGAGCTTGGTAAAGAAGTAGTAGGAGAGTGTGGCTATTCAAGCATTGGTGGAGTTATAGGATGTACTCATGTTGAAGAGGGGATTGAAATAAGAAAAAGATTTAAGAATATGTTTTTCTTAATACCTGGTTATGGAGCACAAGGCGGAAAAGCAGAAGATGTGGCTTTATATTTAAATAATGGAAATGGAGGAGTTGTAAACTCTTCAAGAGCTATACTTTTAGCATATAAAAAGAAAGAGGGCATGGAAAAAGATTTTGCATTACTTGCAAGAGAAGAAGCTATAAAAATGAGAGATGAAATAAAGGCAGCAGTAGAAAGTATATAGGAGGAAAACTAATGAAGGTAACTTATAGTAAATCAAAAGTTATATCAAATGAAAAAATAGTTGATGGAATATACAAAATGGTTGTAGAAGATAATAATGAAGTGAAGCCAGGACAATTCTATATGTTAAAATTAAATGGACAAACTTTACTTCCTAGACCTATAAGTGTATGCGAAAAAAACGAAGGAACTATAACTTTCTTATATGCGGTTGTTGGAAATGGTACAAGAGAATATACTAATTTAGAAAAAGGCGAGTATATAAACCTTACTGGACCCTTAGGAAATGGATTTAATGTATATGAAAAACTTGGTAAAGTTGCTTTAGTTTCTGGGGGCATAGGTACTGCACCAATGTTAGAAGTAGCAAAAAAAATTAAAGAAAATAAGAATTCATCTAAGTTAGATTTATATGCAGGCTTTAGAGAGGATATTTATTTAATAGATGAAATAAAAAGTTATGTAGATAAAGCATACGTAAGTACAAATTCTGGTAAACATGGACATAAGGGATTTGTAACAGATATTCTTAAAGTAGAAGATTATGATACTGTATTTTGCTGTGGACCAGAAATAATGATGAAAAAAGTTATAGATATGTGTAAAGAAAAAAATGTAAAAGCATATGTATCTATGGAAAAACATATGGCTTGTGGAGTTGGAGCTTGTCTTGTCTGTACATGTAAAACTAAAGATGGCAATAAAAGAACATGTAAGGATGGTCCAGTATTTGATGGATATTATGTTGAACTTTAAAATCAAAGGAGGAATTTTATAAATGTTGAAGGTTAATATAAATGGAGTAGAATTTAAGAATCCAGTAATAGCAGCATCAGGAACCTTTGGTTTTGGAGCAGAATATAATAATTTCTATGATGTTGGGATCTTAGGGGGAATATCATCAAAGGGATTAACTTTAAGTCCTAAAGACGGTAACGAAGGAATAAGAGTATATGAAACTCCATCAGGAATGATGAATTCAGTTGGACTTCAAAATCCGGGAATAGATAGGTTTATAAAAGAAGAACTTCCAAAGATGAAAGAGCTTGGCACTAATATTATTGCAAATGTCGGTGGAGGTTGCATGGAAGATTATGAGGAGGCTATTGAGAAATTAAGAAATACTGATATAGATATGATAGAACTTAATATATCATGTCCTAATGTAAAATCAGGAGGAATGGCATTTGGAATAAAGTCAAATGTAGCCTATGAAGTTGTTTCTAAAATAAAGAATATTTCAGATAAGCCTCTTATGGTTAAGCTTTCTCCTAATGCAGAAGATATAGTTAAAATGGCAGTAAGCTGTGAAGAGGCTGGGGCAGATTCAATATCATTAATAAACACATTGAAAGGATTTGCAATAGATCCATTTAAAAGAAAGCCAATATTTAACAACATATATGCAGGACTTTCAGGACCAGCTGTAAAACCAATAGCATTAAGAATGGTACATGAGGTATCTAAGGTTGTTGACATCCCTGTTATAGGATTAGGTGGTATTTCTAATGGAATAGATGCAATTGAATTTATGATGGCAGGAGCATCTGCAATTCAAATAGGAACTATAAACTTTATAAACCCTATGGCTGGAAAAGAAATAATAAGTGAAATGGAAAAGTTCTGCATAGATCAAGGGATAAAAGATATAAATGATATAATAGGTTGTATAAAATAAAGAATAGAATATAAAAGATAGGACAGTTCAAAAATTGATTAAAAGCAAATATTGACTGTCCTTTACATATGTAAATTATTTTTTTGAAAATACTCCAACTATTATATTTATAATGTCTTTTATGGTATCTAATTGATTAACAATTCCATCCTTCATAATAATAGCTTCGGCTGTAGTTTCAACAGCAACATCGCTTATATCTTTAACATTTTCAGAAATTCCGTTTAAATTCTTTATAGTATTATCCAAATTGGCTTTATTATCCTTAAGTGTATTGTTTATAGTATCAATAAGTATAATGAGCTTTCTCAAGGCTAAAATTAAATAAATTAAAGCTATGACAGAAACGATAACTATAATAGTTAATAAAAGAGTATTAAAATTAATAGTAATAGTCATATTATATTTCCTCACTTAATATTAATAAAATAAGTATGCTGTTTACCTAAATATTTAAATCTTCGTTAAATTCATTATTATTTTCAGTTGTTACTTCTTCAGTGGACTTTTTTTCAAAATCGCTAGTTATAGTTTTTTTAGATTCAAGATATTTTGAAATTTTACTTTTAGCGTCATCAAAGTTGCTTTTAGTATCTTCGGTTATATCTATAGTTTTATTCTTAATTGTATTACTTAAATCCTTAGCAGTTTTCTTTAATGACTTTCTAGTATCTTTACCTGATTTAGGTGCAAATAATAATCCACTAGCTAGTCCAGCAGCAATACCAATAGTAGCACCTAAAGCAACATTTTTAGTAACTTTAGCTTTTTCTCTTTTAGCTTTTTCTTTTTTCTTTTGCTCTATTAACTTTGTCAAATTCATATTAAAATCCCCCATTTATAGTAAATTAGTTTTATATATGGATTATAGAATAATTGGTATATAAATACAAGTAATCTTCAAAATAAGTTGATAATATGAAAAGTTATGAAATTTTACTAAATAAAAAAATACTTTATATTATAACTTATATAATGTAAAATATAAATAAACATAGCAGTTAGGATTTTATTAAAATTATTGTATTAAGAAAACCTAGATATAGAATTAAAATTAATACAAGAAGTTAAGGAGGATACAATGAGGCTAAAAAAAGGAACTATAACTTTCAGTATGGTTATTGTAGTATTATTAGTTCTTATAGTATTTATAGTAAACAATATACTAAATAAAGGAACAAAAGAAGTTAGTGTAGCAAAAAAATTTATAGAGAATTTGTCTGATAATAATATAATAGAAAAATATAAAGATGATAGTAAAATAGTTGAAGAAGCAACATTAAATAAGTTAGCTAATAAGAGTTCTCAAATACAATATTCTGTTATAGTAGGGAATTATGGAGTAGATATAGATAAAAATTATAATGTGTTGGGATTTTCTAATAAAAATTTGGGAAGTATGCCTATAAATGAAGTTATAGATGAAAAAAAGGCTATTAATTTAGCAACAAAGTATGTTAATGAAATTACTGATGATGAGTTTAAATTTAAAGAAGTTAGGACAAGACAAGAGGAAAATAGTCCATGCTATAATATAATTTTTTATAAGTGTAAAGATGGATATCCTTACTATAAACAGGAAATAAGTGCAATAATTGATAAAAGTGAAGGCAAGTTAGAAGGGTATTCAAACTATCCATTAGATCATATAAAGCATATTAAAGAAATAAATATTGATGAAGTTAAGGCTGGAGAAATAGCAAAAGGACATTTTACAAATCTTAATTTTAAAGTCAGTGCTTTGGATAATCCTATGATTGCTTTTGTATCCGTAAAAGATGATGAAATGGTATTATCATATATTTATAATGTAAAAGTAATTAATAATGATAAAAAAGAAGAAATATATAATATATGTATAAGAGCTGACTCAGGAGAAGTAATAAATTTCAATTTAGAAACTGTAGCAATGAATTAAGAAAAATAAATAAATGTAATAAAAAGAGATTTGAATAAATTTAATATTCAAATCTCTTTTTAATTAAACTGCTATATCATTTTCATCATATGATTGCCATTCTATTGCTTCGTCAGAAAGTTCAGGAATTGATGAAGCGTCAAATATAGGATCTTTTATTCCAGCTCTTTTTTGTTTTTTATAATCATCTAATGCTTTAAAGGCAATTTTGCTTAGTAATACAATTGCTACTAAATTTATTATAGCCATAAGACCCATAAAAACATCAGCTAAATTCCAAACTATATCCATGCTAACAAGAGATCCAAAGAATACCATTGCGCCTACTGCAATTCTATAAATTTGTAAATAAATCTTTTTATTAGTTATAAATTGAATATTGGCTTCGCCGTAATAATAATTTCCAACAATAGAGCTAAATGCAAATAATAAAATGCAAATTGAAATAAATATTCCACCCCAAGAACCAACTTGAGAGTTAAGTGCTGCTTGGGTAAGTTCTATTCCTTTTACAGTACCATCAAGTGGAGTATCTGATAATAAAATTATAAATGCAGTACAACTGCATATTATTATTGTATCAGTAAAGACTCCAAGAGTTTGTATAAAGCCTTGTTTAACTGGATGTGATACGGTTGCTGTAGCAGCTGCATTTGGAGCTGAACCCATACCAGCCTCATTAGAGAATAAACCTCTTTTTATACCCTGCATTAATGCAGCACCAATTCCACCACCAACAATTTGATTTACACCAAATGCATTTTCAAATATAAGCTTTAGTACTGAAGGAATTTCATTTATATTTTTAATAACAATAAAAAGTGCAACAACTATATATGCTATTGCCATGATTGGAACTAAAGTACTTGAAACTTTAGCAATTCTATTAACTCCTCCAAAAATAATAAAAATAGTAAGGATTGTTATTAATGCCCCGATGAATGTTCGATTAAATCCAAATGAATTATTTAGAGAAAGAGTAATAGTATTTGCTTGAACTGAATTAAAGACTAATCCAAATGCAATTGTAATAAGTAGGGCAAAAGTAATACCCATCCATTTTTTCTTTAGTCCTTTTTCCATATAATAAGCTGGACCACCTCTAAAAGCGTGTCCATCTTTAACCTTATATATTTGAGCTAAAGTTGATTCTATAAAACTTGATGCTGCTCCAACAAGTGCTATAAGCCACATCCAAAATATTGAACCAGGCCCACCTATTGCAATTGCAGTTGCTATACCTGCAAGGTTTCCAGTACCTACTCTAGAAGCTGTACTTATACAAAAAGCTTGGAAAGATGAAACTGAATGGTCCTTTTTCTCAGCAGTAGCACCATCACCAAGAAGTCTAAACATTTCTTTAAGGTTTCCAAATTGAACAAATTTAGTTTTAATAGTAAAGTAAAGTCCAATTAAAATTAACATAGCGATTAGTATATAAGTCCATAAAAAATCATTAAATGTTAAAATAATATTATTTAAAAATTCCATAAAATAATATCCCCCTTTTCATTCGTAATTAATACAAGTTTTATCTAAAATTATAATATATTAAATATGAAAAAAATGCAAGAGAAAAGTATTAGCAATTCATAAAATCGAGATAAACAAGCTATTTTTCATTTATTAATTCAATATAATGAATTTGATTCTGACAACTTATGCATAATCAAAAGTAGATAAATTTAAGAGTATAAAAATAAGGTAAGTAATATCTAATATTACTTACCTTACTTTTATTTTTATATACTACCAAATATTAAGCTCTTTGTAATATGTTTAATTAGTCAACATCAGGATTAGGTGGTTGAGTATTTTCATTTTCACCACCATTATTATTATTATTATTATTATTATTATTATTAACTTCTTCAGAGTCGTTTAATTCTATAGTTATTGTATCACCTTTTTTAGCTTTATCTGATGATATACTTTTAATTATCCTAGTTTTTGCATTATTGTTAGAAATCTTTACATTTACTCCCTTAGATTTTAGCAATTCTATAGCATTATCAGCATTGCTTCCTATAGTAATTCCTAAATCAGATAATTTAAATTCTTCATCTTTTGGAACATGTTTTGTATCATCCTTTTCTGTTGGAAGTACATATTTATAATCAGCTGCACTTGGAGAAGGATTAGGTTTCTTTATAAATACTCTATCTTCAATTAAATTTGATGGAGTATTCTCTGTTGCTAATTTGTTATTGTTTCTATTAACTTTAGCTGTTACATGAACATCACAAACTCCTGTAGGCTCAGTTCCAGAGATAAATAATTCGGTGTATACTCTTGAGCCTCTTTGGTCTCTAGAACATAAATCTGTAGCTAATTTTCCTGAGTCTTTACAAATAGATACACTAGTAACTCCACCTGGATTTCCATCAAATTCTTTATACTCTAAATCTGCATGAATTGGAGCCATAATAGCACCCCATAATGAAGCTGCTGAAGAACTATAACTAGCTCCTCCCATTGGATTTCTATTATCATAACCAATCCATACTGCTCCTGAATAATATGGAGTTAATCCAGCAAATAAAAAGTCTGTAACAAGGCTAGTTGTACCTGTTTTACCTATTACAGGCATATTAGAAAGCTTAGCTAAAGCACCATCAAAGCTTAAAGGACCTTTAAGTAAATCTCTCATTATATATGCAGTTTGAGGAGAAAATACTTGAGTTTGATTAAGTTTAGCTTCTAAAATAACTTTACCAGTAGCATCAACAACTTTAGTATATAATAATGGTTCAGTATATAAGCCATTATTACCAAAAGTTCCAAAAGCAGAAGCTAGTATATACGGATTACCACCATCGGGATTACCAATTTCGCCTGTAAATTCACCTAAAGATAAAGTAGATATAACCTTTGATTGGTCACTATAAACTAATCCTAATTTTTCACCGTAAGCTAATCCAGTTTCGATACCAAGTTTGTCTTCAATAAGAACCGTTGGTACATTTTTAGATAATGCAATTGATTGTCTTGCTGTAATTAATCCATCTGAAACCCTATTCCAGTTTGATGGATTGTATCCACCATATTTACTTTGAATAGATGATGGAAGACCAGCATCGTCAAGAACAGTACCAGCAGTAATAGTTTTAGTATCAATTGCAGGTCCGTAAACAGTTAAAGGTTTTGTAGTTGATCCAATAGATCTTAAAGCATAATAGGCTCTATTTGTAGATCTAGCAGGCTGTTCACCTCTACCACCAACCATGGCCTTAATTTGACCAGTTCTATAATCCATAATTACAGCGGCTGCCTGAAGTGATGGAGTTCCATTTTCATCAGTAACTTCTGGATTAGCATAAATATCAAGTTGCTGAATACTATTTCTATCATTCAAGACAGCTTGAGTAGAATCTTGCATTTTTCTATCCATAGTAGTATAAATTTTTAGACCACCGGTAGCAAATAATCTATCTACTTCTTCGTCTGTATATTTATATACTTCTTTTAAATCCTCTCTTACTTGATCTAAAGCAGGATATACAAACCATTCATAATTAATTTTGTAATTAATAACTGTTTGAGAAAAAGCAAATTGATTTGCATCTGTAAAAGCATAAGCTTCATCATATTCTTCTTGAGTTATATAACCTAAATCTCTCATTTTCATAAGAACAGTTTTTGTTCTATCTAAATATATTGTAGGGTCTGCTATATTCTCTGGGTCATAAGGACTATAAGCACTTGGTGCTTGAGTTAAACCAGCAAGAAATGCAGCTTCAGGTAAAGTTAAGTCTTTAGCACTTTTTTCAAAATAGTACTTTGAAGCAGCTTCAACCCCATAAATTCTACCACCTAGAGGAATGGTATTTAAGTATGCTTCTAATATTTGATCTTTTGTAAGTTTACTTTCTAGGTTTAGTGCAAGATAGATTTCTCTAATTTTCCTTTCAATTTTAACATCGTTTGTTAATAAGGTATTTTTTATTAATTGTTGAGTAAGAGTAGATCCACCTTGTACGTTTCCGCTTCCTGTAAAGAAGTATTTTGCAGATCTTAGGGCTGAACCTAAAGTTCTTTTTATATCTACACCAGGATGCTTATAAAAACGTTCATCTTCAATTGAAATATAGGCATCTTTTAAGTATTTAGACATTTCATCTAAGGTTATCTTATATCTTTCTTCTTCAGTTGGTATATTATCAATATATTGACCTTCACTATCAAAAAGCATTGAAGGTTCATTTAAAGTTAAGACTGCATTTACGTCAAGAGGTGGGGTACTTTTAATTATTGCAAATATATAACCAAGTCCGACAACAAAGCAAAGAAGCCCTGCTATTAATATTCCAAGAAAAGTACCTTTCAAAATTTTCTTATATTTAGGTTGATTTTTTTTCTTTTTAGAATTTTTGCCATTGTTTTTATTATTTTTAACATTAGCTTGGCTTTTTTCTGTTCTAGAAGTATCTTTATTAGCCATTTGTTCCTCCCTTGCAATTTAAAATTATTTAAAGTATAAAATAAATAATATAGAATATTATAGCATATTTATATAAAGAGTAAAATAATAACTCAAGAAGGTGTCTATGAAGTATTATACAAAAAAACCTAAAATGCGATTTCAAATTAAACATCCTAAACTTATATTGGTTATTATCGCCATTTGTGTCTTATTTAATTCTATATTGTATTTTTTTGATAAAAATATTTTACCAGCTGTTTTAACTATAGGAGAAGAACAGTTAAAAAGAGAAGCGACAGAGATTATAAATGAAACAGCATTAGATATTTACTCAAATCAATTCGATTATTCTGATATGATAATTACAGAAAAAGATAATGATGGAAACATAACTATGCTAAGAGCCGATACGGTAAAGTTAAATTATCTATCTTCCAGATTGATTTTAGCAGCTAATGATAAATTTGGAAAATTACAAGAGATGGGGTTAGAGGTTCCTTTAGGATATATGACTAAAAATTTAGTTTTTTATAATTTAGGACCTAAGATGAATATAAAGATGACTCAGATAGGAAACATAACTAGTAGTTATGAGTCGGTATTTGAAAGTGCAGGAATAAATCAAACTAGGCATAAAATATATTTGAACGTTGATATGAAGATGAAAATAGTAGTACCATTAAATAGCAAGGATGTTGAAGTAGCATGCCAAATACCAATTGCTGAAACAATAATAGTCGGAAAAATTCCTAATACTGCAATTGAACTAAATAAACCTTGAGAGTAAATAGGAATTTGTTACTGATAAGATACGTTAGCTAATCTATAAGCTAAAATAGTCATAAGAAAATAATAAAAGCACTGCTAAAAAAATCTATATAATAGAAGAATAAAAAAATTACTTATAAAAATAAATATATGAGTTAATTAATTTTAATTTAAAAATTATAAAAGCCCCAATTTTAGGGGCCTTTATTTTTAGTGTCAAAATAAGCAATGTTATTAAACAGATTATTACTCTTTATATGTATATTAATAATTGATATATTAAAAATTTAAATTTATATTTTTATTTTGATTCCCAGTTAAACACATAAGGTACATTTCTATAGAAGCTTTCATAATCAAGTCCATAACCGACTACGAATAAATCTTCTATTTCAAAACAACAATAATCTGGTTTCAAATTAACCTTTCTTCTTGAAGGTTTATCTAATAGAGTGCAAGTTTTTACTGAATTAGCTCCACGTTTTTTTACATAATCTATTACAAATTCCATAGTGTAGCCAGTATCTATTATATCATCTACAATTAATACATCCCATCCTTCTATATTATCAGGAATATCATTTACAACTTTAACTTCACCAGTACTTTCTTCTCCATGACCATAACTAGATGTAGTCATAAAACCAACTTTAGCCCTGCAGTCAATAGCTCTAAATAGATCAGCCCCAAAGACAAAGCTACCTCTAAGAAGTGGAAGCACATAAAGCTTTTTATCCTTGTATTCTTCAGTTAATACTTTACCAAGCTCTGCTATTCTAGTCTTAATTTGTTCTTCTGTAAAAAGTATGTTTCTTTTCTTGTCATCCATTAGTTTAATCCTCCTAAAATGTTCTTAATATAAACCTCAATATTTTATAAAAAATTTCATTATAAAATTCTTATAATAGTTATATCTAGTTAATTTTTATGATATTAATTATATTATTATTTTTATATTACATATTATTTTAAATTCTTGCAACTTATTTTTGAAGGCTTTTTGAGGATATTTTAATTCTATAAACATAGATAGTATATTGATTTGGCTATATTTACAAGATTTAATTAATAGTATAGAATTATATGAAAGTTGTTATGTTAATATTATATAAGCGAGGTGGTATTAATGATATTTGGAAATATAGATGGTATTAAAAAAACTTATTTAGAGGAGCTTGAAAGGCTTTATAAAGTAAAGGTTTTAAAAGATGAAGTATGTAGTGTAGAAATAATAGAGGTAATCTCAAGGTTAACTTCTATTTTGGAGAGGGAAATAAGTGTTGCAGTAGATAGAAGAGGTAAGGTTGTCTCTGTTGCTATTGGAGATTCAACTTCAGTTGAAGTATCAATGATAGATATAAGAGAAAAAAGATTATCAGGAGTTAGAGTTATACATACACATCCTAATGGTTTTTCTAATTTATCTGCTCTTGATTTATCAGCATTATTAAAATTAAAGCTTGATGCAATAATGGCAATAGGAGTATATGAAGGTAAGGTAACAGATTGCTCTTTAGGAATGATCACAATTACAGATGATTTATTAGACTATGAAGAAAAATTAAACCTTTCAATAGAAGAAGTGCTTTCAATTCATATATTAGATAGAATTCAACATGTAGAAAGCATGATTAAGGAAAAAGATATAATTGAAGATGAAGGTGAAAAGGCAATTTTAGTTGGCTCCGATACTAAAGAAAGTTTAGAGGAGCTTAAGGAGCTTACAAAGGCATGTGATATACCAGTACTAGATTCAGTATATCAAAGTAGAAGTAAAATTGATCCAGCTTTTTATATAGGAAAAGGAAAAGTTTTGGAAATAGCAAGTTTAAGACAAAGTAAGCATGCAAACCTTATAATTTTTGATGATGAACTATCAGGTTCACAAGTTAGAAATTTGGAAGCTGCTATAGGAGCTAAAGTAATAGATAGAACAACTTTAATCTTAGAAATATTTGCAAGAAGAGCAAGAAGTAAAGAATCAAAAATTCAAGTTGAATTAGCTCAGTTAAAATATAGAATGGGTAGACTTCAAGGGTTAGGAACAGTGCTTTCAAGAACTGGTGGAGGAATAGGAACTAGAGGACCAGGAGAAAAGAAACTTGAAACTGATAGAAGACATATAAAGGAAACTATATATGATTTAAATGATGAACTTAAAAAAATAAAGAAAACAAGAGAAGTTCAAAGAGAAAAAAGAATAAAAGAAAGCATTCCTAAAGTATCCTTAGTAGGATATACAAATGCAGGTAAATCAACTCTAAGAAATAAGCTTTGTGATGTTGCAGCTCAAAAAGAGATTCAAGGAAAAGAAAAAGTTTTTGAAGCAGATATGTTATTTGCAACCTTGGATATAACTACAAGATCAATAATATTAAAAAATAAAGGAGTAGTTACAATAACAGATACAGTAGGATTTGTAAGGAAATTACCTCATGATTTAGTTGAAGCATTTAAATCAACTCTAGAAGAAGTAATATATTCGGATCTTTTATGTCATGTTGTAGACACTTCTTCAGATTCTGCACTTGATCAAATAAAAGCTGTAGAAGAAGTTTTAGAAGAACTTGGAGCAAAAGATAAAGAAACTATATTAGTGTTAAATAAAATAGATAAAGCTACAGATGAACAAATAGAAGAATTAAAGAAAGCATGCTCAGAATACAAAATAATTGAAATATCAGCAAAAGAAGGAATTAACTTAGATAATCTTCTTGATTTAATAGAAGAAAAATTACCATATAAAATGAAAAAATGTGAATATTTAATTCCTTATGATAGAAGTGATATGAATTCATATCTTCATAGAAATGGAAGAGTTTTAGAAGAAGATTATAGAGATAACGGAACCTTTATGATTGTTGAAGTAGATGATGAAGCTTATAACAAATCAAGTGATTTTATAATAAACATACTTACTTAAGAATATACTGTAACAAACAAGTTATGGAGATGATTGAGTGCAAAATGTTATATATGAAGTAGCGATAGATTCATCAAATGACGAAGAAAATGTAACCCTTGAAGATGATCAAGCAGCAATAATAAATAACAATACGAATTCGAACAATAATACATCAGGATTAAATGATACATCAGATGCATTAAATCATTCATCTTCTAACCCTGTGGATGATGCAGTAGCTAAAGTAACAACTTTATCTGCTGCATTAAATAGTATGCAAACTAATATAGGTTCAATAATTATAGGTGGTGAAGAGGAAAAATACTTTTATGATAGAAAGGTTAAACCGCTATTAGATGAATTATATTTTCTTTCTTTGTCAGCACAAGGTATATCTATAGCAGCACAAAATTTACAATCTAATGCATATGCAAAAAAGAGACAAATTAAACTTCCTGTTGACTTAACTTATGAGATAGTAAAAGAAGCCTATTGTATTTTAGATACTTTAAAGAAAAGAAATGCCATATATAGGCGTGCTGTTGAAAATGATATTGAAAGATGCGGAGATTTACCAAGTGATTATAAATCATGTTTTGACTGTTTAGATGAAGAGGATAAAAAATTTAATGATGATAATGAAAAAGATGATGACTGCGGTGAAGATTAGACTTTATTGCAGTTTTTTTATATAATAAATTGTAGTAATACAATAGTAAAAATATAAGGGGGAGTATTAATGGCAAAATCAATTATAGATTACCAAAAAGCCTATAAGGAAATTACAGAAATTCTTATGGAAAATACTGATGTAATAGCAATTTTTGTATTTGGAAGTATGGTTACTGGTGACTTATGGGAAGAATCAAATATAGATTTATTTGTAATATATAAAGATGAATTTGAAAATGTACGAGATTTATATTCAGAAGTTATGGATATACCCATACATATAAAACTTCTAGGTAAGGAAGCTTTTAAGAAGAATTTTCTTGAGGCAGGTAAAAGGGATATAATAAAGAATTGTCTTATATCTTCTAAGCTGATATATTCAATTGATCAGGAAATAACAGAGCTTTATCAAAGACTTATATATATAATGGATTTAGACAAAGGAAGATGGAATCTAGTTTATTTAGGAAATACACTGAAAGAAATAGGAATATGTAAAAAGTATCTAAGTACAGGAAGTAGATATACTGCTTCTGAACTTTTAATTAGAGCGTTAAGTAGTTTTTCTAATCTTTATTTAAGTATTAATGGTTACACTGTAAGTAAAGATTCATTAACTATGGCATGTAACTTGAATGATGAGCTTAATGTAATGGTTAGAGAACTTTTCTATTCTGATATTAATGATGAAAATATTAAAAATGTTTTAAATTATATTGAAGATTACTTAGAATATAATATTGAAATATGTGCAAAAGATTTATTAGAGCATATAAAAGAAGAAGAGAAACCACTAAGTGCCTTTGAAATTAAAGAGAGTTTGTATTTCAAAAATTTCAATATTAAATTTGAAGAGATATTAAAATTGTTATATAAGAATAATATTTTGATAAGAAATGAAAGAGCGTTTAGAGATTCTAAGGGAAGTTTACTTGCTGTTGAAAATGTATATAGTTATAAAAAATAAGTTGCTCTGGGGGAAATATGAAAGAATTTTTTAAGATATCTTTTAAAGATGAAATTCCTAAATATGTACAAATAGCAAATCATATAAAAAAGTTAATAGATAATAAGGATATAAGCGATGGAGAAAAATTACCTACTATAAGGGAATTAGCAAATATTTTAGAAGTAAATAATGTTACTATAGTAAATGCATATAAAAAATTAAAATCAGATGGATATGCTTTTCAAAAAGTTGGTTCTGGAACATATGCTAAAAGAAAGGAACTAACATCATTATTTAATAGAGAGTATTCTAGGATATTTAAAAATATGTTACCCGAGGAACTGGAAAAGATTATAGATTTTACGGGAGAAACAAATACAGAGGTTTATTTTCCAATAAATGAATTTAAATCTGTAATAAATAAGGTTCTAGATAGGGATGGAGCAAATGCTTTAATAATAAAAGAACCTCTTGGATATGAAAAACTAAGAGAAACCATAAATAAATCTTTTTGGAACAATAAATTAGATTTAGATAATATATTAATAGTTTCAGGAGCACAGCAGGGGATTGATATAGCATCAAAGGCTATCGTAAATATAAATGATAATGTTATAGTAGAAAAGCCAACTTATGGGGGAGCATTATCGGTATTCAAATGGAGAAGAGCTAATATATTTGAAATAGAAATTAAAGAAGATGGCGTAGATTTAGATGAATTTGAAGAAATTTTAAAGAAGAATAAAATCAGTTGTTTTTACACTATGAGTTATTTTCAAAATCCTACTGGTATAAGTTATAGCCGTGAAAAAAAACTAAAGTTATTAGAGCTTTCAAAAAAATATGATTTCTATATTATAGAAGATGACTATTTATCTGAACTTATATATGATAATAATATAATTCACGAACCATTGAAAAAACTTGATAAGTATGAAAGAGTTATTTATATAAAAAGTTTTTCAAAGATATTTTTACCAGGAATAAGACTTGGGTATATGGTAACACCAGCTTCATTTAATGAAATTATACAAAGTTCTAAAATAAATACTGATATTACTACTTCAAGTCTTATGCAAAGAGCTTTGGAACTTTATATAAGTGAAGGATTCTGGAAAGAGCATATTGCTTACCAATGTAGGGAATATAAGAAAAAATATAAATTAATAAAAAGTTTAATTGAAGATGAGCTTTTAGATAAAGTAACATATATAGATCCTAAAGGAGGACTCTATTTTTATATAAAATTAAAAGATAAAAGTATAACATCTAAGGAGCTATTCTATAAGTTAAAAAGAAGAAATGTATTTATTACTCCAGGAGTAATATTTTATAGAGATTCCAAAAATGGAGATTACTTTTTTAGAATTGGTTTCTCACAAGTAAGTAAAGATAAGATAATAAAAGGTATAGGTTTAATTAAGGAGGAACTTTAATGAGTTACATTACTATAAGAGATTTTGGAGAAGATAGTTTTGTAGAGAAAAAATCTGAATTTATTGGTTATGCGAAAAGATGTGAAAGTGAAGAAGAAGCAAAGGCATTTGTATCAGAAATTAAAAATAAACATAAACAAGCCACTCATAATTGTTTTGCATATGTTATTGGAGAAAATATGGGGATTCAAAGGTATAGCGATGATGGTGAGCCACAAGGAACAGCAGGAATACCAATACTTGAAGTAATGAAAAAAAGCAATGTAACAGACTGTGCAATAGTAGTAACAAGATATTATGGTGGAATATTATTAGGTGCAGGAGGGCTTACTAGAGCATATACAAAGGGCGCATCTATAGCTTTAAAAGCTGGTGGAGTAGTTGAAAAAGTAAATGGAGTAAGATTATTATTTCATATGGATTACGATATGTTAGGGAAAATTCAATATAAATGCAATGAAAATAATTGGTATATAGAAGATACTGAGTATACAGATAAAGTAGTTGTTCATATATTAGCAGAAGTAGAAAAAGCTAATGATATAGAAAAAGAAATAATTGAAATATCAAATGGCAAAATAATAGTGAACAAAGAAGATGAAGGAATATACTTTAAAGAAGAAAATAGGCTATACAAATTGATTTAAAACTAAATAATTGATGCTTTCAAACTTGATAATATACTTATAGGTGTATTTACTATTAGTTTAATTGTGAAGAGTATTATTAAAGAATACTAAGTTAATATAGACATAATATTAGTGAAGTTATTACTAATTAAGAATATATAAGAAAATTTGTCATAATAATATAATTGTGTTATAATTCCACTATATTTATAAAATTTTCGATTAATGTTGGGAGGAATAAAAATGTCAGGACATTCAAAATGGCATAATATACAAAACAAAAAAGGAAAAGCAGATGCTAAAAGAGGGAAAATCTTTACAAAGTTAGGTAAAGAAATTGTTATTGCAGTTAAAAATGGTGGTCCTGTACCCGACACTAATCCAAAATTAAGAGATGTAATAGCAAAAGCAAAGGCTGCAAATATGCCTAATGATACTATAACAAGATCAATAAAGAAAGCTTCAGGAGAACTTGCTGGAGTTAATTATGAAAAAATAGTTTATGAAGGATATGGTCCATCAGGAGTTGCTGTAATAGTTGAAACTTTAACAGATAACAAAAATAGATCAGCAGGAAATGTAAGAAGTGCTTTCACTAAAGGTGGTGGAAACATGGGAGCAACAGGATGTGTAGGTTTCATGTTCCAAGAAAAGGGTGAAATTGTTATTGAAAGAGAAGATAAAGATGAAGATGAAGTTATGATGCTTGCTTTAGATGCTGGTGCAGAAGATTTTGCAGCAGAAGATGAAGTTTTTATAATAACAACTTCACCAGAAGATTTTGGTACTGTTAGAGAAGCTTTAGAATCAAATGGATTAGAATTCTTAGAAGCGGCAGTTAAGATGGTTCCAGATACATATACTGAAATCAATGAAGATGATGCTAAGAAGTTCCAAAAAATGTTAGACTTACTTGAAGATGATGATGATGTTCAAGAAGTGTACCACAATGCAGAATTCCCTGAAGGATGGGATGAATAAATTTAATAAAAACTCCGTATCAATTTTAAATTGATACGGAGTTTTTTTATTAAAATACTTATTTATTTAATTAAGGAAGAATTTGCAACATTTTTAGAAGATAAGTAAATTAGAGAGCGTTATTTTAGTGTAATGGAATTTTTATAACAATATCAGTAAGAATAACAAAATTGACAGTATATAACAGTGTATATATAATTAATCATAAAAATCTTGGCAAATTTTATAAGTAAATAGCTACTATTATTTGTTTAATAAATAAGAATTAAAGATTAATCAGGAAGTTATTTCTATTCTAGAATATTAGAATAAGGAAATAATAATAAAAAGACATCACAAAGGAGTGAGCTTTATATGAAATTAATGAAGAAAGTAAAGCCAGGAAGAATTATAGTTTTAGGATTTTTATTAGTTATTGTTATAGGCGCAATTTTATTAATGCTACCAATATCTATAAATGATGGCGGTGAAGTTTCTTTTGTAGATGCTTTGTTTACCTCTACAAGTGCAGTTTGTGTAACGGGATTGATAGCTATAGATACTGCTGATACATTTACTGTTTTTGGACGAACTGTAGTAGCTTTATTGATTCAAATAGGTGGATTAGGAGTTACATCTGTAGGTGTAGGATTTATTTTACTTATGGGAAAAAGGGTAGGTATTAAGGAAAGAACACTTATTAAGGAATCAATGAATTTAGATTCAATGAAGGGACTAGTAAGATTAGTTAAATCAATCCTATTAATGACGTTAACCTTTGAAACTATAGGGGTTATATTAAGTTATTTAGTTTTCTCAAGGGATTATAATCCATTAGATGCACTAGGGATAAGTATGTTCCATTCCATTGCAGCTTTTAACAACTCAGGGTTTGATATACTGGGAGGACTTCAAAATTTGATACCTTATCAAAATAATGTCTTATTAAATTTAACTACATGTGGACTAATTATTTTTGGAGGCTTAGGATTTTTGGTAACTAAAGAAATTTTAATGAAAAGATCTTTTAAAAAGTTTAGCTTACATACAAAAGTAGTAATTACTATGACAGCTATATTACTAGTAGTTGGAACGATATTATTAAAACTTACTGAGGATATCTCGTGGCTTGGAGCATTCTTTTTTAGTACTTCTGCAAGAACAGCAGGATTTAGTACTTACTCATTAAGTAGCTTTACAAATGCTGGATTATTTGTGTTAGTTATTTTAATGTTTATTGGTGCATCTCCAGGATCTACTGGTGGGGGGATAAAAACTACGACTATATTTACTTTATATAAAAGCATGTATAGTACATCTACTAATAAACATTGTATTGCATTTAAAAGAAAGATCCCTACTAGTGTAGTTTTTAAAGCTTTTAATATAACTATATTGGCATTATTTGTTGTTTGTATGGGAACATTTATATTAAGTATATTAGAGCCTAATTATACGTTTATGCAATTATTGTTTGAAGTAACTAGTGCTTTTGGTACAGTAGGATTATCAACAGGAATAACACCAAATCTTACTGATTTAAGTAAGATAATAATATCGATAATAATGTTTATTGGAAGACTTGGACCAATGACTATAGCTACAATTTGGTCTTTTAAAGAAGTATCAAATGCTTATTATTCAGAAGAAACAGTTATAATAGGATAGGAGAGAGGAAAAATGTTTAATCATAGACCAGAAATTGAGTTTGGAATAATTGGAATAGGTAGATTTGGTTTCGCCTTAGCAAAAACTTTAATAGAGGCAGGAAAGGAAGTTATAGTTCTAGATAATAACGAAAGTAAAATAAAGCAAATTAGATCTCTTACAGAAAATGCTTTTGTTGTTAATAATTTAGATAAGGAAACATTAGAAGAAACAGGTATTCAAAATTGTGAGACTGTATTTGTATGTATAGGTGAAAAGATAGACGTAAGTATTTTAACAACATTAAATGTAATAAACATGGGAGTAAAGAGAGTTATTTCAAAAGCAATAACATATGAGCAAGGATGTGTGCTAAAGAAAATTGGTGCCGAAATTGTATATCCTGAAAATGATATGGCAATTAGAATTGCAAATAGGTTATTAAATGAAGAGGCACTAGAATTTATTGAGCTAAATAATGATATTCATATAGAAGAATTAAGAGTTACATCCAAAATAGGTGGAAAATCAATATTAAAATCTAAAATAAGAAATGATTTTAATTTAAATATTATAGCTCTAGAAAGAGATGAAGAAACTATAATAGAAGTAGATCCTAATTATATTTTAAAAGAAAATGACTTAATTGTTGTTATAGGTAAAAAGAGCAATATAAGAAGATTAGAAGAGTATTTAAGCAATAAATAAAAATAGAAAATTACAAATAGAAGGTCTTATATAGGCCTTTTATTTTTTTATATCTTTAGTGAAAATATAAAATTTTACTTGATATAAATTAAAGATAATAAAAAAGGAAGATCACATTTGATATGATAACACATTTTATAATAAGAAGAATAATAATTTAAATTAAAAAAGAGTGATTTGCCATAATCACCCTCCACAATAAGTTTGTGTTATATCTATTTTCACTCCACTTGGAAGTTACTTAAGACTATTTTTATATTAGCAATTTATTACGAATAATTCAAGTTGTAATATTTACTATAAATTAAGTTATATGGGATATGAGTGCTTGATTTATAAAAACCATTTAATAAATACTTTTTAGATGAAAGATTTTTAATTTAATTAATGATTTATTAATAAACTAAAGTTTTAGTATATTAATTTATGAAAATAGTAAAATTGAAGGTATTTATTATGTGGTCTTTTTATACAAGTGGATGAAATAATAATTATATTTATATGCGATAAATTATTTAGATATTTTTATTAAAATGTTAAATCTTTATGCTACCTTATAGAGTATTAAAAATATGTTTATGATTAATACTAACTTTAGTAGTTTAAGTTGAAAATAAAAGGAATATATAAATTTTAATTTTTAGAATTACAGGAGGTTATAGTAGAAGAAATAGATTTATATAAAGCTAATTTTATTAATAAATAAAGGTGATATGGAGGATACTATGAAAAAAATAAGTTTATTTAGTATTATAACAATTATGATAATGAATATATTAAGTTTCAATGCAAGTGCTAATACAATTAATATAAATCCTGTTAGAGCAGGGGTACTATTATATAAAGCAGATGATTATTACATTTCTGAAGTGAAGAATTATTTATTAAAAATAGAAAATGAAAATAAAGAAAAAATAGATTTTATATTTTTTGATGCTAATGGAAATCAAGAATTACAAAATAAGCAAATAGACGAGCTCATAGATATGAAAGTAGATTTAATACTATTAAATATTGTAGATATAAATCAATCAGATCCTATAATAAATAAAATTAGAGAGAATAATATTCCTGTAATATTTTTTAATAGAGAACCTTCATCACTAAATGGAATTAAGTCTTATAGTAAATCTTTATATATAGGAACAGAAGCTTGTGATTCAGGTAAAATTCAAGGAGAAATGATAATCAATGAACTGAAAAGTAGCAATATAAAAGATAGAAATGGAAATGGAACACTAGACTATGCATTATTACAAGGAGAAAAAGATAATATTGAAGCACAATTAAGAAGCGAATGTGTTATAAAGACAATAAATGAAAACGGAATTAAGACTAATGAAATAGCAACTGAATATTGTAATTGGCAACAAGAATGTGCTAAAAATAAAATTGAATCACTATTTTCAAGGTATGGAGATAATATTGAAGTGATAATTTCAAATAATGATGAAATGGCAATAGGCGCTATTTTAGCAGTTCAAGAAAAAGGATATAATACAGGGGATCCAAATAAGTTTATATCAGTAGTAGGTGTAGATGGAACAGAAAAAGCAAGAAGAATGATAGAAAATGGATTTATGACAGGCACAGTTATACAAGATGCTGAAGGAATGGCTAAAGCACTTTATAGAATAGGATTAAACTTAGCTGAAGGAAAAGCACCATTGCAAGATACAGAATATAAATTCGATGTAACAGGTGTAGGTGTTAGAATTCCATATAATGGGTATATAGTGAGAAATTCACCTAATTCATAAAATTGAGTGTTATTTTAAGGTAAAAATTTAAAGTGGCTGTCAATTAAAAAATTATTAGAATTGTAGTTTTAGAGAAAAATGAAAAAAACATAGAAGAAGTAGGTCAAATTACTTTAAAAGAAAATTATTTAAATATTGTTGTAGGAAAAACAATTTGAAAAAGATAGGAGAGCG
The DNA here is from genome assembly GCF_015555225.1 of Clostridium sp. D46t1_190503_E9. Lineage (NCBI taxonomy): Bacteria > Bacillati > Bacillota > Clostridia > Eubacteriales > Clostridiaceae > Clostridium > Clostridium sp. D46t1_190503_E9. The sequence continues at coordinate 255,211 of NZ_JADNKB010000002.1, read as the reverse complement.
GATAAGTGTAAATAAAAGGTCTATAAAAGACCTTTTATTTTCTCCTTTTGACTATTGAAAATATAGAGAAAATTAAGTTGAAATTTATTTTAAATATTTTTATGATTAACAATAATTATGAGTTTATAGGCTATAAAAATAATATTAAAATCATAAAAGAATAAAAAACATATTTGACTGTATTGCTAAGCAAAGGAGATGTGAAGAATAATATGAAAAAAATAAGTTTATTTAGTATTGTAGTAATTATAATTATAAATATATTTAGCTTAGATATAAGTGCTAATACAATTGATACAAAACCTATAAGAGTAGGAGTACTTTTATATAAAGAAAACATTTATTATATTTCTGAGGTAAAAAAAGAATTAGAAAAGCTTGAAAGTGAAAATAAAAGTAAAATTAATTTTATATTTTATGATGCCCAAGGAAATCAACAATTACAAAATAAGCAAATTAATGAACTTATAAATATGAAAGTAGATGTAATACTTCTAAATATTGTAGATGTGCATGAAGCAGATTCTGTAATAAATAAGATTAAGGGAAAGAATATTCCTGTAATATTCTTTAATAGAGAACCATTATCCTTAAATGGAATTAAATCCTATAATAAATCTTTGTATGTAGGCACACAATCTTGTGATGCAGGTAAGATTAAAAGTGAAATGATAATTAATGAGATAAAGAGAGGGAATATAAAGAACAAAAATAACAATGATAGTTTAGACTATATATTATTAGAAGGAGAAAGCGATAATGTAGAAGCACAATTAAGAAGTGAGTGTGTCATAAGATCCTTAAATGAAAATGGAATTAAAACTAATGAAATAGCTTCAGAAGTATGCAACTGGGAAAAAGAATGTGCCAGAGAAAAGATTGAGTCATTATTTGATAAATATGGAGATAATATCGAAGTAATAATATCAAATAATGATGATATGGCAGTAGGAGCTGTTTTAGCACTTCAAGAAAAAGGATATAATCTAGGAGATCCAAATAAATTTATATCTGTAGTAGGTATAGGTGGAACAGAAGAAGTTAGGGAAATGATAAAAAAGGGATTTATGACAGGTACAGTTCTACAAGATGCTAAAGAAAAGGCAAAAGTTCTTTATAGAATAGCATTAAATTTAGCCGAAGGTAAAGAAGCATTACAAGATACAGATTATAAATTTGATGTAACGAGAGTAGGAGTTAGAATACCATATGATGGTTACATAATAAGAAATTCACCAAATTTGTGAAATTAATCTTTTATAAGTTAGTTTTTTATGTTATAATCGTTGGGTATTTTGGAAGAATGGGGGAGTATAATCATGAAACATATCAAGACAATCAATAAGACTAATATCAAAAACAGCTTAGTAAAACCAGGTTGTAAAGAATGTGCTAACTCATGTCAATCAGCTTGCAAAACTTCATGTACAGTTGCAAACTTAGAGTGTGAAAACTAATTAACAAGAAGCGGCAACAATTAAGTTGCTGCTTACTTTTTAGTTTTAGCAAAGCTTTTGGAGGGATGGAAAATGTCTTTAATACACAAATTTAAACAAGGTGATAATTATTTTGTATTAGATGTAAATACAGGAGCTGTTCATATAGTAGACGAGCTAGTATATGATTTAGTACATGATGATGGAATGAAGGATAAGGAAGAAACATTAAAGCTTTTATGCGATAAATATGATAGAGATACGATTATAGAAGCCTATGATGAAATAATGGAGCTTGTAAAAGATGGACTATTATATTCAGAAGATAAGTATGAGGATATAGCTCATGGCTCAATGGATGATAGGGATTATATAAAGGCAGTATGTCTAAATATAATTCATGGATGCAATTTAAGATGTAAATATTGCTTTGCAGATGAAGGTGAATATAATGGACATAAAGGGGTTATGTCTTTAGAAACAGCTAAAAAAGCAATAGATTATGTAGTAAAAAGAAGTGGTCCAAGAAGAAATATAGAAATAGATTTATTTGGTGGAGAACCAACTATGATTATGGATACTGTAAAAGAAATAATACAGTATGCTAGAGAAAACGAAAAAGAGTGGAAGAAAAATATAAGATTCACAATGACAACAAATGCTACTCTTTTAAACGATGATATGATGGATTTCATGGATAAAGAAATGGGAAATATCATACTTTCATTAGATGGTAGAAAATGTGTTAATGATAATGTAAGAATAAAAGTTGATGGAAGTGGTTCTTATGATGACATACTTCCAAATATCAAGAAAATGATTAAAAAGAGAACACCTGGTAAGATGTATTATGTTAGAGGAACATTTACAAGAGCCAATACTGATTTCTTTGAAGATGTAATGGCAATGGTAAATGAGGGATTTGATGAAGTTTCTATAGAACCAGTTGTACTAGAAAAGGGACATCCTCTTGCATTAAGAGAAGAAGATTTACCAGAAATAATGAAAAACTATGATAAGCTATATGAAGATATGGTAAGAAGAAAAAGAGAAAAAAATGGAGAATACAACTTCTATCATTTTAATGTTGATTTAAATGGTGGACCATGTGTTTATAAGAGAATTTCAGGTTGTGGAGCAGGATTTGAATATGTTGCAATAACTCCACAGGGGGATGTTTATCCATGCCATCAATTTGTAGGAAAAGAAGAATTTAAACTTGGAAGTATATATGATGATACATACAACAAAGACCTTGGCAAAGAATTTAAAAAAGCTCATATATACAATAAGCCTAAGTGCAGAGATTGCTGGGCAAGATTCTATTGTAGTGGAGGATGTCAAGCAAATAACTTTAGCTTCAATGGAGATATGAAAATACCTTATGAAGTTGGTTGCAAAATGCAAAAGAAGAGAATTGAATGTGCAATTGCTTTGAAGGCAGAATAATTTAAATATAAAAAGTTGGTATTTGATTATGTCAAGTACCAACTTTTTATATTACAATGTTAATAAGAAAATAATTTTTGGAGGATAGGATGGAATTTATATTAAAAAATAATATAAAGCTTATATATACAAAAACTACATCTAATTTAACATCAATGTCTATATCAATAGATGCAGGTGCTTGTAAAGAAAAAGACTTATTAGGACTTGCTCATGCAACTGAGCATATGGTTTACAAGAGTACTAAAAAAAGAACTGAAGAGCAAATAAATAGAGATTTAAGTAAAATTTTCGGATTTCAAAATGCTATGACAAACTTTCCATATGTTATATATTATGGAACCATGCTAAATGAGGATTTTGAAAAGGGAGTAGAACTCTTCTCTGATATAATTATAAATCCTATATTTTCTAATGATGGCTTTGAAGAAGAAATGAATGTAATAATGGAAGAATTAAGAGAATGGGATGAAGAATTAGAACAATATTGCGAGGATAAATTATTTTTTAATAGCTTTGAAGAAAGACGAATAAAATATCCAATCATAGGTACAAATGAAGATTTAGAAAAAATAAAATTAGAAGATATAAAACAATTTTATAAAGAAAATTATTTACCATATAAGACTTCTATAGCAGTAGTTTCTTCTTTAGAATTTGAAGAAGTCAAAAATATAGTTGAAAGATATTTTGAAAATTGGAGTACTGAGTATAATGAAAATGATAAAGAAAAAATAATTTACGATAAGACTAACTTTGGATTTTATAAAGAAATTAAAGAGGGAATTAATACTTGTAAAGTCCAAATTATTTTTCCTATAGATAGTTTAAGCTATAATGAGATAAAAGCATTAAGAATATTTAACGAATACTTTGGAGAAGGAGTTAATTCATTATTATTCGATATATTAAGAACGAAAAATGGACTTGTATATGATATTTTAACCAAAATTTCTTATGAAAAGTATATAAAGCTATATAAAATAACTTACAGTACTTCAAAAGAGAATTTAAATAAATCAATGGAGTTAATTAATAGTTGCATAGACAAAATTGAAAGATTTAAAGAAGATATAAGTGATGATGATATATTAGATTTTATAAAATCTATGAAACTAAAAAGATGGTTTAGAGAAGAGCAAAATATAATTTTAGCCAAAGAATTATCAACATATAGCACAATGTTTGGCGATTATAAAATATATTCAGAAGAATTTAATAATCTTGAAGTTATAGACAAAAAATATATTTCAGATGTGGCTAAAAAAGTATTGAAGAATAAATCTATACAAATAGTGAGTAACTAAGTTAAATATAACTAAAAGGGAGATATTTATGAATAAAGCACCTCTATTAGAAGAATTATTAAAATATCATGAAGAAGAAAATTTGATTTTATCAATGCCAGGAAATAAAAGTGGTAAAGCATTTTTAAGAGATTCACTAGGACGAAAATTTAAGGAATCTTTAGGAGCATTAGATATAACTGAAGTCGATCCTTTAGATAATTTACATTGCCCAGAAGGAGTAATAAAAGAAGCGGAGGAGCTTTTAGCGAAAACTTACAATGTGAAAAAAGCATATTTTCTTGTAAATGGAAGTTCATCTGGAAATTTAGCTTCAATATTTTCAGCTTTTAACGAAGGTGATGAAGTATTAGTAGAAAGAAATTGCCATAAGTCAATTTATAATGGTCTTATTTTAAGAAAACTTAAAGTAATTTATATAGATGCTGTAATAGATGAAGAAATAGGAATATTTTTGCCACCTAGCGAAAAAGAAATAAATGAAGCTTTAAATAAAGCAAGTAATCCAAAAGGAATAATAATTACAAGTCCTAATTATTTTGGAGTATCTTATGATATAGAAAATAAAATTAATGAGTTAAAAGAAAAAGGTATAAAAGTAATAATTGATAGTGCTCATGGAGCTCATTTTGGAATAATCAAAGAATTGCCTAAATCTCTAGCTAAATTAGGAGATTATGTAGTTCTAAGTGCTCATAAAACATTGCCGAGTTTAACGCAAGGTGCATATTTATTAGTAAATGATAATGAAGAAAAAAATATTGATTTTTATATAAAAGCTTTTATGACTACATCCCCATCATATCTAATAATGGCTTCATTAGATTATGCTAGATATTATCTAGATAACTATGGAGAATATGATTACGGTAATTTAATAGAAAGAGCAGAAAAGTGGAAAGAAAAAATAAATTCATTAAATAAAGTTAAAATTATAGATGATAGAGATTTAGCAGATAAATATACAATAGATAGAAGTAGATATTTAATTATTTTAAATAAAGGATATAGTGGACATAAGCTATTAAATTATCTAAGAGATAATAAGATTCAAGCTGAAATGAGTTTTTCACAAGGAGTAGTTTTAATTTTATCTCCTTCAAATATAGAAGAGGACTTTGGAAAATTATACTTATCTATTGCGAATTTAGATATAAGTTTATTAAAGACTGATGAAAAAAATACAATCTTTCCACACATATCACCTGTTAAGGTATTAGAACCATATGAGATTTTTAGCTTAAATAGTGTGGATATAAATATAGAAGATTCTTTAGAAAGAATAGCTAAAGAGGCTATAATTCCATATCCTCCAGGTATTCCTTTAATTTGTGCAGGTGAGAAAATTACTAAAGAAGCTATTGATATAATTAAAGAGTATATTGATAATAGATTAAAAGTAATTGGGGTGCATTATAATACTATTAAGGTAATTGAAAAATAATACTTAATATATTAAAAACAGTAGGAATTAATATTTTCCTACTGCTTTTTAGATTATAATAAAATACACGTTAATAAAGAAATTATTCCTGCTAAACAAATTGAAATACTGCTACCTTCAATATTTCTAAAGTTAATAGTATTTTCAAGTGCATTTTTTATATTAGAAGTTTTAAATATTGGTTTTAAAATAGATATGATACCAAATACTACAAGGGATACCCCTAAGATTAAAATATAATTAATTAAAGGAAAACTAAAAGTCTTTTCGAGATAAAAAGATAGTACGGATACAATAAATATCCAAGATAAAGTATTTAGAATGATCTTTTTCAAAATAAACCCTTCTTTACAAATTAATAGATAATTCATTATATTAATATTATATAGTTCTTAGGAATTAATTTACAATATATTTTTATATATAAATTGAAATACTATATATTTACGTGACTTTTAATAGGAATATTAAATATATTAAATGAAAATCAAAGAAAGTTAAAGATAAAGCAAGTGTTGTTATAAAAAATTGATTTTTATTCAATTAATTATTAATATAGATATTTTAGTAACTAAAACAAGCTTTAGTAAATATTGACATAATAATGTCTTTTAAATAAAATATTTATGGTAAAGAGGAGGGATTGTTAATGGAGAAAAATAAAGGAAATATTTCAATACATACAGAAAATATTTTTCCAATTATAAAAAAATGGTTATATTCTGATAAAGATATTTTTATTAGAGAACTTATCAGTAATGGATGCGATGCCATAAGTAAATATAAAAGATTAGTTTCCTTAGGGGAGGCTAAGGGAAATGATAATGAAAAATATAGGGTTACAGTTTCATTAAATAAAGAAAATAAAACTTTAAAGTTTATTGATAATGGAATTGGAATGACTGAAGATGAAGTTAAAAAGTATATAAATCAAGTTGCATTTTCAGGTGCCGAGGATTTTATAGAAAAATATAAGGATAAAATGGAAGATGGAAAAGATATAATTGGCCACTTTGGCCTAGGTTTCTACTCTGCTTTCATGGTTGCAAAAAGAGTTCAAATAGATACTTTATCTTATTTAGAAGGATCAGAAGCAGTAACTTGGATTTGCGACGGTGGTACAGAATATGAAATATCTCCATCTGAAAATAGAAAAGAAAGAGGAACAACAATAACTCTTTTTGTTGATGACGATAGTAATGAATTTTTAGAATTATATAAGGTTAGAGAAATAATAGAAAAGTATTGTTCTTTCTTACCTATAGAAATATATTTAGAGGAAGATGGAAAAGAAGTTAAAGAAGAGGATAGTAAGCCTTTAAACGACACAACTCCATTATGGATGAAATCTCCAAAGGATTGTACTGATGAAGAATATAAAGAATTTTATAAAAAGGTATTTTCAGACTTTAATGATCCACTATTTTGGATTCATTTAAACGTAGACTATCCATTTAATTTAAAAGGAATATTATATTTTCCTAAGTTAAAGCATGAACTTGAGGCTACTGAAGGACAAGTAAAACTATATAATAATCAAGTTTTTGTTGCCGATAATATTAAAGAAGTTATACCAGATTTCTTACTATTATTAAAGGGTACAATAGATTGTCCAGATTTACCTTTAAATGTTTCAAGAAGTTTCCTTCAAAAGGATAAAGATGTTATAAAGATATCTAAGCATATAGTTAAGAAGGTAGCAGATAAATTAGTTGGACTATATAAAAATGAAAGAGAAAGCTTTGATAACTTCTGGAAGGATATTCAAATATTTATTAAGTATGGTTGTCTAAGGGATGAAAGTTTCTATGATAAAATAAAGGATATTATTATTTTTAGAAGATTAAATGGTGGTTATATAACTTTAAAGGAATATTTAGAAAATAATAAAGATAAACATGAAAATAAAGTCTTTTATGTAACAGATGAAAAACAACAATCACAATATATCAAAATGTTTAAGGAAGCAGATTTAGATGCTGTAGTTTTAGATTGCTCAATAGATAATCATTTTATTAGCTTTTTAGAGTCAAAAGAAAATGGAGTTACATTTACTAGAATAGACTCTGATATTTCTGAAATACTTAAAAATAATGAAAGTGAAGATTCAAAAGAATTAAATACCAAGATAGAAGAATTATTTAAAGAAGCAACTTCTAATAAAGTAAATAATATTAAAGTTGAAAGCTTAAAAAATTCAGCAACTCCTGCTATGATATTAGTTTCAGAGCAATCAAGAAGAATGGCAGAGATGAGCAAAATGTTTGGTGGAATGGAAATGCCAAATATGTTTATGGAAGAAAAAACTTTAGTTATAAACAATAATAACTCAATAATTAAAAAGTTGGTAGATACAGATTCTGAAAGTAAAAAGGATGACATTAATTTAATATGTCAATATATTTTAGATTTAGCTTTAATAGCTAATAAAGAATTAAATGCTGAAGAAATGAATGACTTCATTAATAGAAGTAATGAGTTATTAAATAAAGTAATAGAGTTATAGTAGTACGCAAAAATAAAGATTAATAATAAAAAAATAGAACTATTTAATATTAATAGTTCTATTTTTTATTAATTGAATATTGTATCGGTACAATGGACAAAATGCAAATCTTGGATTATTATAAAATAAATAACTTAATTAAAAAGCAGGTGCACTTATGAATGAGGTTAAAAAAGTAGCTACAATAAATGATTTATCTGGAATAGGAAGATGTTCATTAACCGCAGCACTTCCCATATTATCAGCTTTAGGAGTACAATGTTGTCCATTTCCTACAGCTATACTTTCTTCTCAAACAGAATTTGATAAATTTTCATTTTTAGATATAACTAACGAAATGAATACTTACAAAAAAATTTGGAAAGAACTTAATATAAAATTTGATTGTATATATAGTGGTTTTTTAGGTTCTGAAAAGCAAATTGACATAGTTTTAGATTTTATAAAAGATAATAAAGATTCTTTAGTTGTTATAGATCCGGTTATGGGGGATAATGGGATACTTTATGATACTTTTACAGAAAATATGTGCAATAAAATGAAAGAACTTATTTCTATTGCAAGTATAGTAACCCCAAATTTAACAGAAGCTTGTATATTAACAGGGGAAGAATATAAAAAGCACGATATAAGTGATGAAAAAGTTATGAGAATTGCTAAAAAACTGGCAAAATTAGGGCCTACAAAGATCATTATTACTGGAATAATAAGAAAAAGTGAAATTTATAACTTTGCTTACGATAAAGAAAAAGATGAATTTTTTATAGTAAAATCAGTTTTTAATAATGAATCATATAGTGGGACAGGAGATATTTTTACTTCAATTATTATAGGATTATTATTAAATAATCATGATTTAAATTTTGCAATTAAAAATGCAACTAATTTTATTTATGAAGCAATTAAATATACATCTAAATTTAAAACTAATCCAAAAGAAGGAATAATGTTTGAAGTATTTTTGAAGGAGCTGATTTTGATAAATGAAAACAAGTATTAAAACGAGAAATCTAGTTTTAGCAGCATTATTTGCAGCATTTATATGTGTTACAATTGTATTTGTTCATATTCCTACAGGATTTAATGGCGGATATATACATTTAGGAGACACATTTATATATCTTGCAGCAGTACTTTTACCTACTCCATATGCAATGCTTGCAGCAGGTATAGGAGCTGGACTTTCAGATGCATTAACTGGTGGAATGATATGGGTATTGCCTACAATAATAATTAAACCAATTATGGTATTATTTTTTACTTCTAAAGAAGATAATATAATATGTAAGAAAAATATATTAGCCGTATTTATAGCAGGTATAGTAGGCTGGTTTGGATATTATTTAGCTGGAGCTGTTATATCTGGTAACTTTATAGCTCCACTTGCAACTTTCTTTATAGATATAATACAACCTATAGGAAGTGGTATAATATTTTTAATAGCTGGCTATTCTTTAGATAGGGTGAAAATTAGGCAAAGATTATCTATAGAAGTGAAATAACTTTAGAATATAGAGTGAGGTAGAAGTATGAAGGTTATGACCTTTAACTTAAGAACAGATTTCTTATTAGATATAAATAATAGATGGAATAAAAGAAAAGAAATTGTTTATGATATCATAAATAATAATGATTGCGATATAATAGGAGTTCAGGAGCTAAATAATAAAATGTTTAAGGATATTTCAAAAGAAGTTTCAGGATATAATATCATTGGTAGTCCTAGAAGTCTTAAATATTTTATAGAGAGAAATGATATTTTAGTTTCTAAGAAACATAAAGTATTAGAACATAATACATTTTGGCTTTCAGAAGATCCTGAAAAAATAGGAAGTGCTATTTGGTATTCTGTTTATCCAAGAATATGTACAACTGCCTTAATAAAATTAAATGATGGAAATATAGTTAGAGTATATAATACTCATTTAGATTTTTTGCTATCGAAGGCTAGAGAATATGGACTTAAAAAAATAGGTGAGTATATGGATAAGCAGCATGAAAAAGACAATTATCCAGCTATATTGATGGGAGATTTTAATGCAAGTCCTACAAGCAAAGCTATAAAAAATTTATCAGAAGGTAAATATAGTAGTAAAAAATTTATTGCAGTACAAGATCATAAAAAAGAAATTTATAATATGTCAACTATGAGTAAGTTTAAAGGAAATAAAAAAGGTCTTCATATAGATTATATATTTGTAACAGAAGAGTTTAAAGTTTTAGATACTGAAATATTGGATTATAATAAGAGTGGAAAATATCCTTCAGATCATTATCCTATGATTGCAAAACTTGATATAAATAAAAATGCTAATACTTTAAAATAGAGTATTAGCATTTTTATTTTAATTAAGCATTATCAATTATTTTAAAGAATAAATCTTCTATAGTGCCTAGTTCGTTATATTTTTCCTTTAGATATTCTTTGTTACCAGAGTCTACTATTTTGCTTTCCTTCATTAAAATCATTGTGTCACTGATTTCTTCCATTGAGGCTAGGATATGAGTACTAACTAGTATAGTTTTTCCAAGAGACTTTATTTTTGATAATATTTCTCTAAATTCCTTTATTCCATTTGGGTCTAAGCCTACAAAAGGTTCATCAATTAAAATTATATTTGGATCATGAAGTAGGGCCATTATAATAGAGACCTTTTGCTTCATACCTTTAGATAAGTCCTTAGCAAGGGAATCTTTTTTATTGGTTAAGTTGAAAGCATTCATTAACTCCTCAGCTTTACTTGTCCAATCTTTAACTTTATAAGCTAAGGCTATGAATTTAAAGTGTTCCCAAACTGTTAATAAATTATATAAATCAGGGGTCTCAGGTATGTAGGATAAATTTTCTCTTATAGTTCTATCCTTTGTAGATTTTCCATCTATTAAAATATCACCTGAATCTTTTCTTAATAAAGAAAGTATGCATTTTAATGTGGTAGTTTTACCAGCACCGTTAGGTCCACATAATATAGATATTTCACCAGTATTTAATTTGAATGATATATTATCAATTGCCTTATTTTTTTTAAATGATTTAGATAAATTTTTTACTTCTAACATAATTTCCTCCAATTAATATTCTATAAAATCAAATATTTTATTACATAATAACATTAGTAAACTTATATAAATTCCAACAATTACAGTGAGTACTGCAAAAGATATATAAGAGTTTTTAGTTATAGCATAAGTAACTACAGTTGCAACAAATGGAATCATAATAATTATCATTAATACAAAAGTTGCAAGCATTCCTGGGCCAGATTCATTATCTTTTGGCATAAGGAGTATTATAATTAAGTTAAGTAACTTTACTACTAGTGATAATGCTAGAGTCATTAAGTAGCATCCAATCCCGAGTATTAAGAATTTGTAATCTAAAATAATTGAAGGAATAAGCATTATACTAATTCTAATGAGTAATATTAATAGCTCATCCAAAACAGTTGAAAGAATTTTGTTTATTGGTTTTCCTGGGATAAGATAAATATATACATTTTTTAGTTCTCTAGATAATTCAGAAAAATTAGATAAAATAAGAACTATATAAACTGTACCAATTGAAATCACTAGTAATGAAATTAATTGATGTCCTTTTAAAGTAACATATCCACCTATGAGTCCAATGATAATATTAACTAAGAATAATAAATATTTTTTTATAGGAGTTTGTTTTCTCTTTCTAATAACTGAAGCTTTCCAGTATAAAGAAAGAACTCCCCATCTTTCCTTAGCACTACTATTTAAATTAACTTTTTTCATTTCCTTTTCCATTTGTGAATGAACATCTCTCTTATTATTTTTCAATTGTTTTAATTTTTCATTTTGTGTAGATACCTTTTCAGCTATTTCTTCATAATATTCAATATTAAGAGTTATAAATAAGAAACAATTAATAATAACTAATGACAATAAATATAATATATCAAATATTGGAGGGGTAATTGTTTCTGTTAAAAGTAAAGATATAAATCTTACTATAGATGAAATTATAGGTAATTTGACAATAAAGCTATTAAAAATAGACAAGGATAATTCAGTAAAGTTAAAATTTAAACTCCAAAACTTATATAAATAAAATAAAAATATTAGAGATGCTATACCTTGTAATAAGTAAGAAATAAGCTTTAAGATTTTTACTATGCCTGTCTTAATTTTTATTGCAAAAAATAAATAAGATAAAGAAATAAAAAATAAGAATATAAAGAAAAAGCCTAAAGCTATTGGAAATAGCCCTATTAATGATATATCAGTAGATGCTAGGATCATTAGTATAATAAAAATAAAGGTTAAAAAGAAGCTTGCAACACCTTTTATTGCACTACGAACCATTGAATAAAATAATATTAATCGATTATTTATAGGCGAAGGAAATAAATAGCTAATATCTGAAATTGAGAAATTACTTGGAGCATAATCATTTAAATAGTTTGCTAATACAAATAGTATAAAAACTAATGATATTATAGCTATAATTCCTAAAGTAGCTTGTTGCATTTCTGGTGATACAGAAGCTTTAGCTTCATTTTTAAATATTGCAACTATAAATGATGAAAAGCAAAGTCCAAAGAATATGATTATGGAAAATAATTTCTTTAAGAATAGAATGGGATTATGAAAAATTTGAAAAAAGAAATTTTTGATTTTTAAAAGGTCTAAATATACTAAAACTTTTAAATCGTTCATTTGAAACACCTCCACAAGTTATTTGTTAAATTATAGCAAAAAAATATAATTTAGACAATAAATGCGTATATTATTTATATAAATTAAAAAAACAGGATATAATAACAAAAATAAGATATATGAAGGAAGTAAATTATCGAATTTTTATTAGACAATGAGTGAAATATTCTAATTTTATATTTAGAATATTATAAATTATATTTACATTAAATATTTATTAAAAAGTTCAAAAATAATACACTAATATGCGAATAAAAAAAATATTGACTAAAATAATATTCGCATTATATACTCTTGATATGATGTTTAACTAAGGAGGAATTTTTATGAAAAATGCTTTAGTATTTCAATCAGATTTTGGGATCGGAGATGGCGCAGTTAGTGCGATGTATGGAGTTGCTTATAACGTAGATAATACACTTCAATTATTTGATTTAACACATGAAATACCACAATATAATATTTGGGAGGCTTCATATAGACTAATTCAAACAGTTGTTTATTGGCCAAAAGATACTGTGTTCGTATCTGTAGTTGATCCTGGAGTTGGATCAAATAGAAAGAGTATAGGAGTTAAGACTGCAAGTGGACAATATATAATTACTCCAGATAACGGAACACTTACTCATATTAAAAGAATATGTGGGATAATTGAGGCTAGAGAAATCGATGAAACTATAAATAGATTACCTAATTCTGGTGCATCTTATACTTTTCATGGAAGAGATATATATGCCTATACAGGAGCAAGACTTGCAGCTGGAGTTATAGATTTTGAACATGTAGGACCAAAAATTCCAGTTGATGAAATAGTAGAATTACCAGTTGTTGAATCTACAAAAGAAAATGATTTAGTAACAGGAACTATAGATGTTTTAGATGTAAGATTTGGTAGTTTGTGGACAAATATTGGAAGAGAATTATTTACTAGCTTAGGTATTAACTATGGAGATAAAGTTGAAGTTTCTATTAGAAATAATACGAGAGAAGTTTATAGAAATATAATGGTTTATGCAAAGTCATTTGCTGATGTTTATGTAGGTGAAACTTTGGTTTATGTTAACTCATTAGATAATTTAGCTGTTGCTATAAATCAAGGATCATTCTCAAAAGCTTATAATATACAAACGGGAACAAATTGGATAATATCTATCAGAAAAGCTCCTAGAGTAATATATGATTAGAAATTAATTTAAAACACGAATATTATTGATTTACTATATATGAAATGAGGAGGAATTATAATGGAAAATAAAATGTCTATTAAAACAATAGTTGCAATTGGTATAGGTGCAGCTGTATTTATGATACTAGGACGTTTTGGAGCTATTCCATCAGGTATCCCAAATACTAATATAGAAACAAGTTATGCATTTTTAGCATTAATGTCAGTATTATATGGTCCTATTGCAGGAATATCTATAGGTCTTATAGGCCATGCTTTAAAGGATTTGGTGTTTTTTGGTTCTCCTTGGTTTAGTTGGGTTATAGCTTCAGCTGTTGTTGGTCTTATAATAGGATTATCATGGAAGAAGTTAAAAGTTAATGACGGTGAATTTGATAAAAAAGAAATTATTGTTTTTAATATATATCAAGTAATTGCTAATTTAATTGCATGGCTTTTAGTTGCTCCTACATTAGATATACTTATATATGCAGAGCCAGCTAATAAAGTTTATTTACAAGGTATAGTTGCTGCAATTTCTAATTCAATTACAGTTGGAATATTAGGTACTATTTTACTTTATACTTATGCAAAGACTAGAGTTAAAAAAGGAAGTTTAGATAGAGAGTAATATCTAATTAAAATACTGGGGGCTTTAGGTCTCTGGTATTTTTTACTTATATATTACAAACAATATACTATTATTTTTAATCATAAATAACGTTTTCGAGGAACATATAATTTTTATATAAAGGGAGATTTGCTATGAAAAAACCTGTAATTGAGTTCAATAATTTTACATTCCAATACAGAGCTCAAGCAAAGCCAACATTAAATAATATAAATTTAACTATATATGAAGGTGAAAAAGTTCTTATTGTTGGTCCTTCTGGATCAGGTAAGAGTACTATTTCAAGTTGTATAAATGGCCTTATTCCGTTTTCATATAAAGGGGATATTTCAGGAAGTTTAAAGGTTAAAGGCAAAGAAACTAGTAAGATGAGCGTATTTGAATTATCCAATTCAGTTGGTACTGTACTTCAAGATCCAGATAGCCAGTTTATTGGATTAACCGTAGGAGAAGATATTGCTTTTAAGCTAGAAAATGATTGTATTTCTCAAGATGAAATGAAAAAGAAAGTAGAAATTGTTTCTGAAATTGTTGGAATAGATAAGCATTTAGAATCAGCTCCATATAGTTTATCAGGTGGTCAAAAACAACGAGTAACATTAGCAGGAGTTATGGTTGGAGATGTAGACATACTTTTATTTGATGAACCACTTGCAAGTTTAGATCCTGCAACTGGTAAAAGTGCAATTGAATTAATTGACAAAATACAACAAGAAACAAATAAAACTATAGTAATTATAGAGCATAGGTTAGAAGATGTACTACATTGTCCTGTGGATAGAATTATAGTAGTAGATAATGGTGAAATTGCTGCTGATATAACTCCAGAAGAACTTCTAAGTTCAAATATATTATCTGAAACAGGTATACGTGAACCATTATATATTACTGCTTTAAAATATGCAGGTTGTAAAGTTACTCCAGAAATTAATCCACAACATATTGATACATTAAATTTACATACATGTAGTGAAAAACTTAAAGAATGGTATTATGAAACTGTTGAAAAGAGTACTAATGTAAATTCTGAAACTATACTTGAATTAAAAGATATAAAGTTTGGTTATGAAGAAAATAGAGAAATATTAAAAGGAGTTTCTTTTAATATTAGAAAAGGTGAAATGGTTAGTATAGTTGGAAGGAATGGTGCAGGGAAGTCTACTATATCAAAGCTTATATGTGGTTTTTATAAGCCAACAGAAGGACAAATATTGTTTAATGGTAAAAATTTAGTTAACGATACAATTAAAGAGCGTGCGGATAAAATTGGTATTGTTATGCAAAATCCTAATCAAATGATATCTAAAACTATGATTTTTGATGAAGTAGCATTAGGACTTAGAGTTAGAGGAATTAGTGAAAAAGAAATTAAAGAAAGAGTACTTGATACATTAAAAATTTGTGGCTTATATGAGTTTCGTAATTGGCCAATTTCTGCACTTAGCTTCGGGCAAAAGAAGCGTGTAACTATTGCATCTATATTAGTATTAAATCCAGAAGTTATAATCTTAGATGAACCAACAGCTGGGCAAGATTTTAAGCATTATACTGAAATTATGGAATTCTTACAAGAATTAAATAGAAAAGGTGTTACTATAATCATGATAACTCATGATATGCATTTGATGCTTGAGTACACAAATCGAGCAATAGTATTATCTAATGGATTAAAATTAGCAGATGATATGGCAGCTAATGTTCTTACAGATGAGGAAGTGATATCTAAAGCTAATTTAAAAGAGACATCTTTATATGAGTTAGCAATAAAAGCTAAATTAGATAATCCAAGAGATTTTGTTAAAAAGTTTATTGACTATGATAGGAGGATTAGAGGCATATGAGTAAAATGCTTGAATATACAAATTTAAATTCACCTATTCATAAACTGACAGGTGCATCTAAGTTAATTGCTTTGATAATATGGGCATTAGCTTCAATGATTACATATGATACACGTGTACTTATACTTATGTTTATTATAAGCATATTTGTATTTAAAATTTCAAAAGTAGAATTTAAGCAAGTATCATTTGTTCTATATTTCATATTAATATTTTTATTGTTAAATAATTTAGCAATATTTATTTTTTCTCCATATGAAGGAGTTCATATTTATGGGAGTAGAACTGATTTATTTAAAATTGCAGGGCCATATACACTAACATTAGAGCAATTATTTTATCAGTTTAATATAACTTTAAAGTATTTTTCTATAATACCAATGGCATTATTATTTATGGTTGCAACTAATCCAAGTGAATTTGCAGCATCATTAAATAAAATTGGTGTTAGTTATAAGGTTGCTTATTCTGTTGCTATAGCTTTAAGATATATTCCAGATGTTCAACGTGATTATCAAGATATATCATTTGCACAACAAGCTAGAGGAATTGATATGTCTAAAAAGGAGAAATTGACAAAAAGAATTAAAAATTCTGCTTCAATATTGATGCCATTAATTTTTTCAAGTTTAGATAGAATAGATACTATAAGTTCAGCAATGGAGCTAAGGGCTTTTGGGAAAAATAAAAAACGTACTTGGTATAGTGGAAGAAAATTTGAAAAAAGAGATTATATAACAATAGCTATAGTCAGTGCAATATTTATTATAGCTATAGCTGCTACTATACTTAATCATGGACGTTTCTATAATCCTTTTATATAAGCTTTAATAAAATTTCATTTAAATTGCTTCAAAAATATTTTTAGTGATAGATTTAAATAAAGAACCTATAAAATAGACACTTGTAAAGGAGAAAAATTTTATAGGTTCTTTTTTGCACATATGTATTATATTTTGGTATGTAAATAAGTTATTTATACTTAGATTAAATACGTTTATTAATTATATATAATAGTGATTTTTTGATATTGGTAATTTGACATAAAGTATTATAAAATATATTATTAAAATACGGAAAAACATAAGATAGATTTAAGGTGGTGAAAGTATGGAACTTTCGAAAGTTCAAAATAGATTTATAAACCATAAGAGCTCTGGATATCAGCTTTTGAAAGGTAAAGAAGGAACAGGGAAAAGTACTGCATCAATATATAAGGCTATAAATTTAGAAAATAATTATTGTATTTATGAAGAAGATAAAATTTTATTTGTAACATCAAATTATACTAAGACATACGAAGCAAGGGAGCTTTATAAAAAAGAAAGTAAAGAGGACTATTTTTATTCATTATTTTCATTAGAAAAAGATAGATTAAACATAGTAACGCTAGAAGAGATTATTGAAACATATTCAAAAGCTTTCAGAAGAGAAAAGGGACTAGCTATGCAAGTTATAGATAAAGTTAAGGGCATAGAGATATTAAAAGAGTTGGAAAATGAAATATCATTATTTTATAAAAAATCTAAGTTCCTTCAAAAGGCAACAATTGAATTTTTATTAGAAGAAATTTTATGGATTAAAGCAAGTAATTTTTCTAAGGAATACTATCTTGAAGTTGATAGAAAGGGACGAGGAGGAAGAATTAAGAAAGATTCGTATACAAGGGAATCTATCTATAAAATAAAGGACTTATATAATGAAAGTTTAATAAACAAAGGATTTATGGATGAGTATGATCATGTTATATATGCTACTTCATATATAAATAATCATGGTGGAATATATAGTCATGTTATTTTAGATGATATGGAGAAGTTTACTAAAGGGGAAATAGAGTTTATAAAAGCTATTTATAAAAATAAGCCTCATTCTTCATTTATTTTCATATTAAATAGTGAGCTTAACAATAAAAAGAATTCTTGGATGATAAAAGGGAGAAAAGTAAATACCTTAGGAATAGATGTAAAAGGAAAGAGTTTTAACTTTAAAATTAAATATAACGCTAAGAAGAAAAAACAAGTAAACACAGTTGAAAAGTATAAATATATAAACTTAAAAAATAAAGGCGTTGTTGAATTTAATATAGATACAGCTTCAAATAAAAAAGAAGTATTTGAAGAAAATAGTGTTTATTATAATGAAAATGAATTAGAAGATATCCCTATGTTCAATAATATAGCAGCGGGAACACCTATAGAAATGAATGATAATATAGAGGGAAGCTTTTATCTACCTAAATATTGGTTAGAAAGAGGAAAGGATTCATTTATATTAAGAGTAAAGGGTGACTCTATGGTAGAAAAAGATATTTGTGATGGTGATTTAGTTGTTATTAAAAAGCAAGCTACTGCAAATCACAATGAAATAGTAGCTGCAAGCTTAAATGGTGAAGCGACATTAAAAACACTAAACTTAAATGGAGATTCACCAAAATTAATGCCAGCAAATTCTTTGTATGCTCCAATTAGTTTAGAAAACAAGGAAGTTAATATACTAGGAGTTGCAATTGGTGTAATAAAACAGGAGATAAACTAGATGTTTATCTCCATTCCATCATAAGCAAAATATATATTATGCTTTTTTAAAGAAGCTTCAAGCCTTAAGTAATCATCGTAGCTCTTACCCCAGTTTTCTTCAAGATGAGTTAGTATAACTTTTTTTAGATTATATTTATTTTTTATTTCTATAATTTCATCAATTGTAAACATTGCACTATATATTTCATTTCCCATTGGAATATATATGTTATTTTTAAAGTATTCGTTTGGAATATATCCACCTAAAATTGCGATATCTGCATTCATAAATATATTTGAATTAGGAAATGGTTTATTATCACAAGGGGCATATATAATTTTTTTATCTAAGTGCTCAAAGACAAATGCTGTTGAAGTACAATTTGATACTATAGGGATAAATGTTATTTTTATATTATCTAAATTAACATAGCCATTGGAAGGTATTTCATTTATACTGCAAAGATTTAGTTTAGAATAATAATCTAAATAAGATCCAAATTTATTTTTTATAGCTTTTATTTCAGAAAAAACGTCATTCAATGCATATATATTAATTGATTTTGAACAATCAATGTTTCTAAAATAATCAAGCCAGTTAAGCCTAAGTTGTTCAATTATTCTCATGCCTAATGTATGATCTGGATCCCAATGAGAATATAGGATATTATCTACATTATCTATAGAATCTCTATTTAATTGATAATTTACATCTTCAGGAGTGTCTATAAGCATATTTAAATTATATAAATAAAGAGAACAGCCTGTTCTTTTATATGGCTCGCCTTTTAATCTTGCTTCAGTACATATATTACAATTACAACAGGCTCTAGGTATAGAAGTACATCCTCCAGAACCTAAAATTTTAAACCTTAAAAAATTATTCATGATATCATCTCCTTTTTATAGGATTATACATATTTAAATGGCTTGTGTAAATATTTCCCAGGGAAATAAAAGAAATTAACATAATAGTGAGTTATAATGAATACATATTTATAATGAATAAAAATAAATAGGAGGATATTTATGAATTTAGAGTTTATAAATGATCAAAAAAGAAAAATATTAGATAATATAAATTATGCCAAGGAGTCTAGTATAAATAAGGTCTCAGCAATACTTATGTGTAATGATGATGAAGTACAAAAAGAATTATTAACTTGGCTTGTTATTGAAGGGTATAAAGTATCATTAATAAAAGATGAAGTTAATATTTTAACAATTGAATGGTAAGAAATAGCTAATAATAATATTGACAGTATTATTAAAAGTGTTATAATTAACCATATAAGATGAAGTTATAACTTTGTTTTGTAGAAATATTTAGATTAGAGGCATGTCATGGGATTCATAATATTTATTTCTATTATTTGCATGATATTTATAATATTAGGAATAGCTATTAGTAAGTATAAATGCTACTGGCTAATATCTGGATATAATACACAATCTAAAAAGGAAAAAGAGAGAGTAGATATTGAAAAAGTAGCAAAACATATGGGAAGAATGTGCTACTTAATATCTTTTGTAATATTTGTAGGAGTTATAGTTTCAAATTACTTTGAAATTTCTATACTACCTTTTGTAATTACTTTATTAATTATTATATTTGGATATTTAATATATATTCAAAGATTTGATCATAATAAAAAGAGCAAAGTAGAAATAATAGTAATGGTAGTTATAGGATTTATAGCATTATCTTTTGTAATTATAATTTTTTCATATGGAAATGAACCAAATAATATTATAGTTAAAGATGAAACTATAGTTATAGATGGAATGTATGGAACTACTTTAAAAAGAAAAGATATAAAATCAATAGAGCTTGTAGATAATACTCCAGAAATAGAATTTAAGAGTAATGGATATAGTGATGGTGGTACCATTAAAAAGGGTGATTTTAAGTTGAAGGATGGAGAAGAAGTTAAGCTCTATATCCAAAGTGATAAAGGACCTTACATTAAAATTTCTACTATAAATTTTGATGTATATATAAATTATAAAGATTTATCTTTAACAAAACAGTCATTTAATAATTTAAAATAGCAAAGATAGAGAAGTTTTATTTGGCTTCTCTATCTTTTTTGTTTTTAGAAGGATTTTCAGATTTCATTTCCCAATGAATGATTAATGTTAAGAATCCTCTTAATAAAGTTATTGAGCCTAGAATTATTAGTTCGCTCATATTTCTAATAATAACTGTTTTTAATATTTCTGCTGCTAGTTTAAACTCAAGTGCAGTAGCCATAGAGTTAGCATATTCCCATTTTAGTGGATAAGGTTTTTTAGTTATTAATGTATATAGATAATGATAAAAGGCTTTAATAGAACTAATACATATAACCAAAATTCCTATTAATTCTAAAATATTTACTAAAGTGGGGATAATTGATTTTATAAAATTTTCTAACATATAAATCTCCTGATTAATAGTTTTTTATAATATTTATTATGTCTATTTATAAAAAAAACATAAGTAATAATTATGAAATATTTAAGGAATAAATATAGTAGTATAATAAATAATAAAGTTATAGAAATAATGAAATTATAAATTTAAATTGGAGATTTATTATGATAATTGAAAAAGAGTTTTATAACCAGGGAGCTATTGAAGTTGCAAAAAGTATTTTAGGTCATTACTTAGTAAGAGAAGTGAATGGAATAAAGGTTAGAACGAAAATAGTGGAAACAGAAAGTTACATAGGAGCTACTGATAAAGCATGCCATGCTTATAATTATAAAAGAACTGAACGTACGAAGCCTTTATACGAGGAAGGCGGAATAGCATATGTTTACTTTATTTATGGGTTATATCATTGTTTTAATATAGTGACCAATATTAAAGATGAACCAGAAGCAGTTTTAATAAGGGCTGTAGAACCCATTGATAATTTTGAGTATTTATCTAATATTAGATTTAACAAAAATTATAATGAGTTAACTAATGCACAAAAAAAGAATTTAACTAATGGTCCATCTAAGTTATGTTCGGCTTTAAGTATAACAAGGGAGGATAATTATAAAAAACTATATATAGATAGTGGATTATACTTAGAATATAATTATGAAAAGAATATAGAAATTGTAGAAACTACTAGAATAGGTATAGATTATGCTGAAGAAGCTAAAGATTTTAAATGGCGGTTCTATATTAAAAATAATCCTTATGTTTCGAAAAAATAAATTGGATTTAGTCTATGAATATTTATAAAAAATAGAACAAAACTATTAGTGAATATAAATTAAGGAGGAATTAGTATGAAATTTAAAAAATCAATATTAGCACTTTGTTCACTAATTATTTTTTCAGGAATTTTAATTGGAGCAACCCCTGAAAAAGGAATGTCAACCAAAAGCCCTGTTGTTATAGGAGAAGTAACAGAAGTAAAAAAATCAGAGGATGGAAATTCAACTATGATAACTGTACAAGGGTACATGAAAGGAAAAGAAGTTAGTAAAATAACAGTTGTTGGAATTATAGATAATGAAACGAAAGTTATGAATTCAGCAAATGATAAAAAAGAAAATATAGTAATTGAAAATGGAGATTTAGTATATATGAGAGTAAGCGAAGCTATGACTAAATCAAATCCACCACAAACTGTTATAAAAAGAATATTTATTACTAAGAATAAATAGAAATTTTACATAAATGGCTTTATAATATAAATGGAGGATGAAATATGGAAAAATTAAATAAAGATGAATTAAAAAATAGATTAACAGAACTTCAATATAGAGTTACTCAAGAAAATGGAACTGAACCACCTTTTATGAATGAATATAATAATCATTTTGAAGAAGGTATTTACGTAGATATAGTTTCCTTAGAGCCATTATTTATTTCAACAGACAAATTTAATTCTGGTTGTGGCTGGCCAGCTTTTTCAAAACCTATAGATAGAAAGTTAATTTCCGAAAAAGTAGATAAAAGCCATGGAATGATTAGAACAGAGGTAAGAAGTAAAAATTCAGATTCGCATCTTGGTCATGTGTTTTGTGATGGGCCAGAGGAGTTAGGTGGACTTAGATATTGCATTAACTCTGCAGCCTTAAAGTTTATACCTAGAAAAGAAATGAAAGAAAAAGGCTATGGGAAATATTTAGCTTTATTTGAAGATAATAAGTAAAGGTGGGAATCCACTTTTACTTTTTATTTAGTTTAATTCATAGGGAATAATTTACTGAATGAATATCTTTTTGATATAATTAATTGGACAACCTATGAATAGTAATCTTTAAATAGCACCATGGGGGAGAAGAATGAATAATAAAAGAAAAACTAATAAAAGAAAAACCAATAAATTTAAAAAAATTTATTCAAGAGAAAGAGCTTTATATAGTAGCATAAGTATTTGTTTAATATTCTTATTTTTAATAGGAAGATTAACTTATATAATGATTTATAAAAATAAAGAATATAAACATATGGCTCAAAGTCAATGGAATTCACAAGTTTCTGTGGAGGCTAAAAGAGGAGATATAAAAGATAGAAATGGTTCTATACTTGCAACATCTATTGATGTTTATAGGGTAGATTTAGATTTAGATGCAATAAAAATACATTTACAAGACGAGGGGACAACTATAGATAAAGTTGCACAAGAATTAGCAAATGCTTCAGGAATACCTTTTAATGAAGTTAAAGATAAACTAAACACTGTAGGTGAAGATGGAACTCAAATAAGGAATAGTACACTTGTTACAGGAATAGAAAAAGAAGTTGCAGATAAAATTAAAGCATTAAATATATATGGAGTTGTTATTTCTATTAATCCAAAGAGATATTATCCTAATAATAACTTTTTATCACATGTATTAGGAAGTGTGAATTCCGATAATACAGGATTAAATGGAGTAGAATTACAATATGATTCAGAATTAACAGGAATAGCTGGTTATAAAATAGCAGAAGTTGATGGTTCATTAAAGGAATTACCATTCCAAACAGTAAAATATACAAGTCCAATTGACGGTAAAGATGTTATGTTAACAATAGATGAAAATATTCAATTAATGGCTGAAAGAGCAGCTCAAAAGGCTTACGAAGAAAATAAAGCAAAAGAAGTATCAATTATAGTTATGAATCCTAATAATGGCGAAATTTTAGCAATGGTAAATAAGCCTGACTTTAATCCTAATGATCCATATGATGAATATGAGAATTTTGAAGGAGAAAATGATTTTGAAAAGCTACAAAATATGTTTAGAAATAGTTCTATAAGTAATACGTTTGAGCCAGGATCTACCTTTAAGAATATTACTATGGTAGCAGCTATAGAAGAAGGCGTTGCGCATGAAAATGATACATTTTATTGTGATGGTGGAGTAAAATTTGGATCTACAACTATTAAATGTTGGAATACAGCAGGGCATGGAACTCAAACATTACCACAAATACTGCAAAATTCTTGTAATGTAGGTTTTATGGAATTAGGATCTAGGTTAGGTAGTGCAAAATTAAAAGAGTATATAGATAAATTTGGCTTTGGAAAGTTGACTAAAATAGATCTTCCAGGAGAATCAGAAGGAATTATAAAATCAGTAAGTGATATGAGCGAAATGGATTTAGCCACTATTGCGTTTGGACAAACTAATACTGTAAATAGCATTCAACTTATGAGAGCTTTCAATGCTATAGCTAATGGAGGAAAGTTAATTCAACCACATATTATGAAAGAAGTTACACATGAATCTGATAATGGAACAAAAGTAATAGATGAACAATTTAAACCTGCAGTTGAAGAAAATGTAATTTCAGAAGAAACAACAGCTGTACTAAGAGATTATCTTGAAAGAACTATAAATCAAGGACAAGAAATTGGAAGCTTTATGGGTAAAGAGAGAAGAGTAGGAGCTAAAACTGGGACAGCACAAAAAGTTGATCCTGTATTGGGAGGATATTCAGCTGACAAGTACATTGCATCAGTGGTTGCTTTATATCCTGTTGAAAATCCTCAAGTAACAATATTTATAAAGGTTGAAGACCCAAGTGCAGGTCAATACTATGGGGGACCTGTTACAACTCCAGTATTAAAATCATTATTGTCAGAAATGTTTACTTACATGGATTCACAAGTTTATACTGAAAGATATACAGAAAAAAAGAAAGTAGTTGTTCCTGAGTTAAGAGGAAAATCAGTTGACGAAGCAAAAAGTATATTAGAAGCAAATAATTTAAATATAACTTTAGAGGAAGAAGGATCTAAAGTTACTAGTATGGAACCTTATCCAGGTTCATTAGTTGAAGAGAATTCAATTATAAGTGTTAATTTATCTGATCCTAAAAATGATGCAAATAAGTTAATAATGCCAAATCTCGAAGGCAAGACCTTAGAAGAGGCAACAAATATTTTAAATAAGCTTCAAATTACATTTAAAGCAAATGGTACAGGTATAGTAGATAGTCAAGATGTTATTGCTGGTAAACTTATTGAAAAGGGAACAAAAGTTAAATTAGATTTGAAATAATAGGATAGTAGGAGATAATATGGATAATGTAAGAAAGTTAGATATAAAGGGGAGAAATAAAAAGAAAAAACCTTCAATAAAAAGAAAAAAAATAAAAATGAAAAATATAGATTACAGTTTGTTATGTGCTATAGTAGTATTGCTTTTCATAGGTATAGTTATGGTATATTCATCAAGTTCATATTATGCTTTGTATCAGGATAAAGTATTCAATTCAGAATTTTATTTTACTAAAGAAATACTTTGGACGGTTGTAGGAGTGGTAGGTATGATAGTTACTATGTCTATAGATTATCATATTTATAAAAAATGGACTCCTTGGTTAGTTATAATAACGATAGGTCTTTTAGTAGTTGTTTTATTTGTTGGGGCAGATATTAATGGAGCAAGAAGATGGATTAGATTAGGGGGATTATCATTACAGCCATCAGAGTTAGCTAAATATGTTGTAGTATTATACTTAGCGTTACTAATTGATAAAAGAAGAGGTAAAATTAAAGAATTTAAAGCAGGAACATTATATTATTTAGCTATAGCAGCCGTATTTGCAGGATTAATAATTTTAGAGAAAAACTTAAGTATTACTGCA
Organism: Clostridium sp. D46t1_190503_E9; assembly: GCF_015555225.1. Taxonomy (NCBI): domain Bacteria; kingdom Bacillati; phylum Bacillota; class Clostridia; order Eubacteriales; family Clostridiaceae; genus Clostridium; species Clostridium sp. D46t1_190503_E9. Next base: position 229,158 of record NZ_JADNKB010000002.1, on the reverse strand, counting down.
ATTGTTATGATGGTTGCATTCATAATGATATTAGTTGGTGGAGCTAAAATAAGCCATTTGTTATCACTTATTCCAATGGGGTTAGCGGCGGGTCTTGGGTTGATTGTTATGGAGCCTTATAGACTGCAAAGACTTACTAGCTTTTTAAATCCATGGGCAGATCCAACAGGAGATAGTTATCAACTTATACAATCACTTTATGCATTAGGTTCAGGAGGTTTTTTTGGAGTTGGACTTGGGAATTCAAGACAAAAGGCATTATTTATGCCAGAACCGCACAATGATTTTATATTTGCAATAATAGGAGAAGAACTTGGTCTTATAGGATGTGTAGCTATAATTTCAATATTTATATTTATAGTTATTAAAGGTACTTCTGTTGCAGTTAAGGCGAGAGATAATTATGGATATCTATTAGCTATAGGAATAATATCAGTAATTGCTATACAAGCAGTAATAAATATTGCAGTTGTAACAGGTTCAATGCCAGTAACGGGTGTTCCAATGCCGTTAATAAGTTATGGAGGGACTTCTCTTGTGTTTAATTTATCTGCAATAGGCATATTACTGAATATTTCAAGACAAAGTAAGGAAGAGATTTAAAAGCACTATTATAGTGCTTTTTCTTTTAATAAAATTATTTAAATATATATTACAACTTATAAAATAACTTATATTATGTTAAAATAATATAGAATAAATAGTAAAATATTTACAATGGGTATTGGAGGGGTTAACTTGATAGTTATTATAAATGATGTAATGAATAATAACGATAATATTGGTATTTCAAAAAAAGTTTGTGAAGAAATTGAAAATAGCATAGTTTATAATCCGTATGAAGTAGCCTTGATGTTAGATAATATATTAAATAACAATATAAAGGAAAACTTTGAGGGCTTGGATATTTGGAATAGGCTAGTAGTTGAAACTGCTAAGGAAATTCAAAATCAGTATGGCAAGCATTTAATTATACCTATAAATGTTGAAAATTTAGAAAATCTTATATTATTAAAACATAGCTTTGTTAATATAGATAGTGAAATTTATGTTTTTAATATTACTAATAGTAAAGAGTATGCTGAAAAGGATGAGGAAGAAGGCTATTATAATATTAATATAAATAATAAAATTAATGAAATTAATGAAAATATTAAATCAGTAATAATAGGTAAAATGAAGGTTTTAAGGAGTGACTTTTTAAATAATGAATTTTTAATCAATAAAACTTATGTCATTAAAGGAAGCAAAATAGATGTAAATCTTTTAAATTCTTCTCATCAAAGTGTAAAAAATTTATATAGGAAAAAACCAAACTATGAAATTATATTAGAAACTCATCCTCTAATTATTCAACAAGAATTAAATATAGAAAGATTAGAAAAATACTTAATGCCAACCAAAAGTATAGAATGTGATTCTAAATATATCAAAGATTTTGCTAAGAATTTGATTGGTAATGAGAAAAATAAACTAATGATAATAAATAAGATATTAGAATTTACCAGAAATATAGAATTTGATGATGAGTTATCTACAAGAATATATGAAGGCGAAGATACTCAAAGTGCTTTAAAGACGATAAGTATTATGAAAGGAAGTTATAGTGAATGTACTAACGTATTCATTGCATTATGTAGGGCATCTAATATACCAGCAAAATTTATTTTAGGAAAAACTTCTAAAAATTTATATCATACATGGGCAGAAGTATACATTCAGGGCGTTGGGTGGATACCAGTAGAAACAAGAATAAATATCCCAGTAGACGTAAGCAAGGCCTATTTTGGAATTACAAATAAACATATAAAAATTTATGAAGGTGTTGATTTTGAAGATATAAACGTAAAATTATATAATTTAGACATAGATTTAAAAATATTAAATAAGGAGGAAGTTTATGATTAAGCATATAGTTATGTGGAAGTTAAAAGATAGTGCAGAAGGGAATACTAAGGAAATTAATGCTATAGAAATAAAAAGACAGATAGAAAGTTTGAAAGAAAGTATAGATAAAGTATTAGAATTAGAAGTAGGAATAAATTTTGAAGAGTCTATTCAAGCTTATGACGTAGTTCTATATTCAACATTCCAATCAAAAGAAGATTTAAATTATTATCAAAATCATGAAAAACATTTAAAGGTAGTTAATTTTATAAAAAGGGTAATTGAATCAAGAGTTGTAGTGGATTATGAAGTATAATATTAAATTACTTTGTAAACTTCATAGAAAAACTTTGAATATAGATGTATAATAAAAAGCATATTATAATTATAAAAGATATTTTGGGAGGAGATGACTATGAAGACAGTTATTTTAACAGATTCTTGTTGTGATTTACCTATAAGCTTTGTTAAAGAAAATAATATAGAAATAATGCAGCTTAGAGTTAATATAAAGGGTGATGACATTCCAGATGATCTAGGACAAAGCATAAAGTATAAAGAGTTTTATGATATGATTAGATCAGGTGAAATGCCTTCTACATCTCAGGTTAACTCATATACATTTGCAGAAGCATTTAAAAAATATTCTAGTGAAGGTTATTCAATAATTTATATAGGATTTTCATCAGCACTTAGTGGTTGTGTAAATAGTGCAAGAATAGCTAAGGAAGCAGTAGAAGATGAAATTAAATCTGCAGATATTACAGTGATTGATACAAAAAGTGCATCACTAGGACTAGGACTTATAGTTTATTATGCTGCTAATATGCTTAAAAATGGATCAACGAAGGAAGAAATAGTAAACTGGATAGAAGAAAATAAATTGAAAGTTAATCATTGGTTTACTGTAGATGATTTAAATCATTTAAAAAGAGGCGGTAGAGTATCAAGTACAGTTGCTATAGTTGGAACAATGCTTAGCATAAAACCAATAATGCATGTAGATGATGAAGGAAAGCTAACCCCAGTTTCTAAAGTAAAGGGTAGAAAAAAATCAATTAAGGAATTACAAGAAAAATTAAAAGAAAAAATTGTGAGTCCAGAAGATCAAACAATATTTATAAGCCATGGTGATTGTTTAGCTGAAGCAGAGCATTTGAGAGATTTGATTCTAAAAGAAACAAAAGTAAAAGAAGTTATTATAAATAACGTAGGACCAGTTATTGGAGCACATTCAGGTCCAGGAACATTGGCATTATTTTTTATAGGTAATAATAGATAAGTTTTTTAATAATTATTTTATAGAAAGGAGTAAGATGAAATTAATCTTACTCCTTTTGCATCTCTATGATAATGTTTCTACCTTGAATTATTTTATTTATAATGATAAAGTATAGTGTAGGTTAGAAACTAAATAAAGAAGAGTATTTAGTTGGCATATGAGGGGGTTAGTTGTATGTACGAATACATAAGAGGAAAATATAAAGGTATAAATAGAGATTATATAATTGTAGAAAATAATGGGATAGGTTACAAGATATTTACATCAGGAGCAACTATGTCATCTATGCCAAGAATTGACGAAGAAGTTAAGTTATATCTTGAGCAAATAGTAAGAGAAGATTTTTTAGGGTTATATGGATTTGATTCTAGAGAAGAACTTGAAATGTTTAAATTATTACTATCTATTAATGGGGTTGGTGCAAAAGCTGCATTATCATTATTATCAATTAGTAGAATTAATAATTTAAGATATGCAATAATGATGGGAGATGAAAAACATTTATGTAAAGCTCCTGGAATTGGGAAAAAAACTGCAGGAAGAATTATATTAGAGTTAAAAGATAAAATTAAAAAAGAAGATATAGCTGAAGTAATAGAGGGATCAGGTGAATTTGAAGATTTAATGCCAAATAATGCAAGCAATATAGCAGAGGCTTTAGGTGCACTTTTAGCTCTTGGATATTCAGAAAAAGAAGCAGAGGCTGCACTTAAAAAAGTAGATAAGACAGATACTCTAGAAAATATAATTAAAAATTGTTTAAAGGTTCTTATGGGATAGAGGTGAATTATGGAAAGAATAATAACACCACAAGAAATATTTGAAGATGGAAATTCTTTGAGTTTAAGGCCACAGAGTTTAAATGAGTATATAGGCCAAGATAAAGTTAAAGAAAGATTAAATATATTTATAAAGGCGGCACAAAATAGGGATGAAGCTTTGGATCATGTACTATTATATGGACCACCAGGTCTTGGTAAAACTACATTGGCTAATATTATAGCAAAGGAAATGGATGGAGAGCTTAAAATAACTTCTGGGCCAGCAATAGAAAGAGCTGGTGATTTAGCTGCAATATTAACAACACTTAAAGATAATGATGTTTTATTTATAGATGAAATACATAGATTAAATAGAAATGTAGAAGAAATATTATATCCAGCAATGGAGGATTATGTTCTTGATATCGTTATTGGAAAAGGAGCAGCAGCTAAATCTATAAGATTAGATTTACCTAAGTTTACTTTAATAGGAGCAACAACAAGAATAGGTATGTTAACATCTCCATTAAGAGATAGATTTGGAGTTCTTTGTGATATGCAATATTACACAGAAGAGCAACTTAAAGAAATTATAATTAGATCTGCATTTGTATTTGAATGTAATATAACAGAAGAAGGTGCTTATGAGCTTGCAAGAAGATCAAGAGGTACCCCTAGAATTGCAAATAGATTATTAAAAAGAGTTAGAGATTATGCTCAAGTTTATTCAGATTCTCTTATAAGTTATAAAGAAGCAAAAGCTGCACTTGAACTTTTAGAAGTAGATGATAAAGGTTTTGATAGAGTTGATAATAAGATATTAGAAGCAATAATAGATAACTTTAATGGTGGACCGGTAGGAATAGAAACACTTTCCTATTTTATAGGAGAAGAGCTTGGCACAATAGAAGACGTATATGAACCTTACTTATTACAAACGGGATTTATAGTTAGAACTTCAAGAGGAAGGGTTGCAACCGATAAAGCCTATGAACATTTAGGTAGAAGTAAGGGCAAGAGAAAAGTAACAGGGGAGCAGCAAAAGCTGTTTTAGAGAAAATTTAAATTATTAACGATAAAGATTAGGAGACGAGAAAATGAAAGTAAGCGATTTTGATTTTGATTTGCCAGAAGAATTAATTGCACAACATCCTTTAGAAAGAAGAGATTCTTCAAAGCTAATGGTTTTAGATAAAAAAAGTGGAGATATAGAACATAGATCTTTTCATGATGTAATAGAGTATTTAAATGAAGGAGATACCTTAGTTTTAAATAATACAAGAGTAATGCCAGCAAGATTAATAGGTGAAAAAGAAGGAACTGGTGGAAAAATTGAGTTCTTGTTATTAAAAAGAATTGAGGGCGATAAATGGGAATGTTTAGCTAAGCCAGGTAAAAGAGCAAAGGTTGGTCAAAAATTTACATTTGGTGAAGGTAAATTAACATGTACTGTAGTGGATGTTGTAGAAGAAGGAAATAGAATAATAGAGTTTTCATATGAGGGAATTTTCGAACAAGTATTAGATGAGTTAGGAGAAATGCCACTTCCACCATATATTACTGAAAAACTTGAAGATAAAGAAAGATATCAAACTGTATATTCAAAAGAAAAGGGATCAGCAGCAGCTCCAACAGCAGGATTACACTTTACAGAAGAATTATTAAAAGAAATCAAGGCTAAAGGAGTTAATATTGCATATTTAACTCTTCATGTTGGCCTAGGAACCTTTAGACCTGTAAAAGTTGAAGATATTAATGAACATATAATGCATTCCGAATATTATCACTTAGATAAGGAAAATGCAGATTTAATAAATGAAACTAAAAAAAGAGGAAATAAAGTAATAGCAGTTGGTACTACTTCCACAAGGACTTTAGAGACCATTGGCGATGAGAGTGGATTTGTAAGAGAGCAAAGTGGATGGACTGATATATTTATTTATCCAGGATATAAATATAAAGTTATTGATGAATTAATAACTAATTTCCATTTGCCTGAATCTACTTTAATAATGTTAGTTTCAGCTTTAGCAGGAAAAGAAAATGTAATGAATGCTTATAATGAAGCTGTTAAAGAAAAATATAGATTTTTCTCCTTTGGAGATTCTATGCTAATAAAAGAATAAACAAGAAGAGGAAGTGAGATTTTGAGTAAGAAAAGATATACTTTACTAAAAAAGGATGGAAACGCAAGAAGAGGGAGATTTGAAACTCCACATGGAACTATAGAAACTCCTGTATTTATGAATGTTGGCACGCTTGCTGTAATAAAAGGCGCAGTATCAACAATGGATTTAAAAGAGATAGGATGTCAAGTGGAGTTATCAAATACATATCATTTACATTTAAGACCATCAGATAAAGTTGTAGCAAAACTTGGTGGACTGCATGAATTTATGAATTGGGATAGACCAATACTTACAGATTCAGGTGGATTCCAAGTATTTTCATTATCAGGAATGAGAAAGATAAAAGAAGAAGGTGTTTATTTCTCATCACATATAGATGGTAAAAAGATATTTATGGGACCAGAGGAGTCAATGCAAATTCAAAGTAATTTAGCTTCAACTATAGCAATGGCATTTGATGAATGTATTCCAAATCCATCTACAAGAGAGTATGTAGAAAAGTCAGTTGCAAGAACAACAAGATGGCTTGAAAGATGTAAAAAGGAAATGGATAGATTAAATTCACTTCCTGAAACTATAAATAAAGACCAAATGCTATTTGGAATAAATCAAGGTGGATGTTATGAAGATATAAGAATCGAGCATGCAAAGACTATAACAAAGATGGATTTAGATGGATATGCAATAGGTGGTTTAGCAGTTGGTGAAACCCATGAAGAAATGTATAGAATTATAGATGCTGTAGTACCATATTTACCAGAAGATAAACCTATATATTTAATGGGAGTAGGAACGCCAAGTAATATATTAGAAGCAGTTGACAGAGGAGTAGATTTCTTTGATTGTGTACTTCCAGCAAGAAATGGTAGACATGGTCATGTATTCACAAAAGAAGGAAAGATAAATCTAATGAATGCAAAATTTGAGTTAGATACAAGACCGATAGATGAAGGGTGTCAATGTCCAGCTTGTAAAAGCTATACAAGAGCATATATAAGGCACTTATTTAAAGCTAAGGAAATGCTTGCAATGAGACTATGCGTATTACATAATCTTTATTTCTATAATAAGCTTATGGAGGATATAAGAGCTGCTATAGATGGTGGATACTTTAAAGCCTTTAAAGAAGAAAAATTAAAAGAATGGAATGGAAAAGCTTAAAGTATTAAGTATCTGTTAATATAATTGACAATACCATATAAATAAGATATAGTTTTTATTATGAAACATATTAGTTATTTAATGAAGGGAATGAATATAAATGGCACAAATATTATCACTTGTAGTACCATTCGCATTAATGTTTGGTCTTATGTACTTTTTACTAATTTTACCTGAAAAGAAGAGAACAAAAAAATACAATGAAATGTTATCAGCATTAGAAAAAAACGATGAAATAGTAACTAGAGGCGGAATAATGGGAAAGATAATAATAGTAGAAGAAGACTATGTTATTATCGAAACTAGCGCTGAAAGAACAAAATTAAAAATTTCTAAAAATGGTATTGCATCAAAAGTAAATAAAGTAACAGAATAAGAATAATACCCCCTAGTATTTCATAAATTAATACTAGGGGGTGAAATGTTTATGGACTGGTCAAATTATTTTAAAAGTGTTCTAAAAGGTGTTGTTTGGGCAATTATGATTACATTTTTAGTAACAGCAATACTTTCTCTAGTAATGAATAGTGTTACTCTTGGAGAAGGTGTTTTTAATATTATTTATGTAGTTATTTCTTGTCTAGCTTTAGTTGTAGGCTCACTAGTTGCAGTAAAAGCACATGGAAGTAAAGGGTGGATTGTTGGTTTAGCAGTAGGATGTATGTTTTACATAGCTCTATATATAATTGGTATTATATTCGGCGCAGAACCAACATTAGGCATGTATGATTTTATTAAATTTACATTATGTGTATTTATTGGCCTTTTTTCTGGAATGCTAGGCGTAAATCTATAACGTTATTAATACAATAAAAATTTATTTGTAAAACTAAAGATTCTTTCAATCAATTCATAATAATTATATAATATATTAAAAAATAAGAGGATTTCGTGTTCTCTTATTTTTTTATTTAATAAAAATATATAATTGATTAATATTAAATTTAATGAATATATGATCAAAACTAAAGTTACTAATATTCTATGAAATATGAGATTAATCTAAATTATATGTAATTATTGTATAAATTTACAAAATAATAGTTATACTTATTTATATAAGTGTGCTAAATAATATTTATTAAGAGAATTTGGAATAAAAAGGATGGAAAACGACTCCAATTAAGTAAAAAGTAGTTGATATTACTTAACATAAGTAATATAATTTTAATTGAAAACTTACCAGAGGGGGAAGAACATGAAAGCGAGAAGCAAAAGCAAGAGTAAAAGTTCAATATTATTTATACTCTGTATCGTTGCTATTTTCTCATTAGCATTTACAGGTTTTAAAGGGTTTGAAATAGCAGGATGGGAGTTTAAGTCTTTTAATAAAGCAATAACTAAAGGACTTGATCTTCAAGGTGGAGTATCAGTTTTGATGGAGATTCAAGAAGATGATGTCCCATCAGATGTTCGCCAAAGAACAAAGCAATTATTAGAACTTAGAGTTAATAAAATTGGAGTATCTGAAACAGTAGTAACTGAAGAAGGTGAAAAAAGAATAAGGGTAGATATACCTGGAGCATATAACTCAAGTGAAATAGTTGATGGATTAAGTAAAACTGGTAACTTAGAATTTAAGGACCCAGAAGGTAATGTTGTTTTAACAGGTAAAGATGTTAAAGAAGCAACGGCTATTCTTGATGATACATCAAGACCAGTTGTATCATTAGAATTAAATGAGGAAGGGCAAAGAAAATTTGCTGAAGCTACAGCTGATAATATAGGAAAGACTATAAGTATATCAATGGATGATGAAGTAGTATCTCAGCCAGTAGTTCAAAGTGCTATTACTGATGGGAAAGCTGTTATTAATGGAATGTCTTCAATGGAAGAAGCAACAAAATTATCAGGAATTATAAGTTCAGGTGCGCTTCCAGTAACAGTTAAAGCAGTATCTATTAATAATGTAGGAGCTCAATTAGGTGCAGAAGCATTTCCAAATGCAGTCAAGGCTGGTGTTATTGGTATATCATTAATATTTATATTCATGATACTTTGGTATAGAGTTCCAGGAATTTTGGCAAGTATAGCATTAACATTATATATAACATTAGTACTTTTAGTATTTGTAGAGATGGGTGTAGCACTAACGCTACCAGGAATTGCAGCATTATTGCTAACAGTAGGTATGGCGGTAGATGCAAATATCTTAATTTTTGAAAGAATTAGAGAAGAACTTTCTAGAGGAATATCTGTTAAAAGCGCAGTAAAAAGTGGATTTGAAAATGCAATGTCATCAATAGTGGATTCAAATGCTACAACATTTATTGCTGCACTTATATTGTATTTTATAGGTTCAGGAACTGTAAAGGGATTTGCGGTGACACTAATGATAGGAATAGTTTTAAGTTTAATTACTGCTTTAGTAGTTACTAAAATTTTAATAAATTTTGCAGTAGATATGGGACTTTTAAAGAGTTTATGGCAGTTTAGAGTAAAGAGGGGGGCTAATAATGCTTAAAATTATAGAAAAAACTAAGCTTTGGTTCGCCTTATCAATAATAGTTATAGTAGTTGGAGTAGGATTTACTATTTCAAGAGGATTAAATTTTGGTATAGACTTTTTAGGTGGTACTAAAGTTGTTATTGAATTAGGTGAAGGATTTAATAAACCTGAAGCAGATGAAATAGTTAAAGGGATAGTTCCAGATGCAGTTACAAATGAGGCAAATGGAACACAATACGAAATTAAAGCAAAAGATTTAGATAGTAAAAAAGTTTCAGAAGTTTTTAAAGCCTTACAAGATAAATATAATCTAGAAGATGACGATTTATTATCACAGAATGAAATTGGAGCTTCAGTAGGAAAAGAACTTACAAGAAATTCAGTTGTTGCATTATTAGTAGCTTGTGTAGCAATGCTTGCATATATTGCAATGAGATTTGAAATGAATTATGGTATAGCTGCTATCATAGCACTTGTACATGATTTATTTATTACAATTAGCGTATTTGCAATTTTCAACATACCTGTTAATACACCATTTATAGCAGCCATATTAACAATTGTGGGTTATTCTATAAATGATACAATAGTAATTTTTGATAGAATAAGAGAAAATTCTAAAAACATGAGAAGAGCATCAGCTACTGAAATTGCAAATAAGAGTTTAACTCAAACTATGTCAAGATCAATAAATACAACATTAACGACATTAATTACAATTATAGCCGTAAATATATTTGTTCCAACAGTTAGGGAGTTTACATTCCCATTAATAATAGGTATTGCAACGGGGGCATATTCTTCTATATGTATAGCTTCACCAGTATGGGTTATATTAAAAGATAAAAGAGGTAAAAAAAGTAAAGCTGAATTGGCTTAATCTTTTAAAAAATAACAAAAAAAGTTAAACCTCCGAAATATTTTGGAGGTTTATTATTTTTTTCCTTAGAAAACATTTGTAATATTGGAGATTTTACATTATAATATATGTGTTTTCTTAAGTTTTATGGAGGAGTTTATAATGCGTAAGTTTTGGGAGAGTATTTATAGTCCAAATTATATTACTGGATATAATCCCTTTATACTTAAAAATATGAATAAAGCTATTGAACATATGGTAGAAGCTATAAATAATAGAAAAAAGATAGTTATTTATGGAGTACCTAATGTAGATGGAATATGTGCTATATCATCTTTAATATTGGTATTAAAATATTTAAATGCAGATATAGAATATATAATTCATGATGAAACTTCTAGTTCTGGAATAACATCAGAAGATATAAAGAATAATGTTAGTTTTCTAGGGGGTCAACTTTTGATAACCTTAGGTATAGATTTGAGTTCAGAAAAAGAAGAAAAGCTTTGTAGGGATCTTGGGATAGATTTGATAGTTTTGGAAAATAAAGAAGTTAATAATGAGAGAAATTACATATACATAAATCCAAATCAAAGGGGATGCCAGTATAGATATAAAAATTTATCTATTAGTGGATTAACCTTTAAATTAATGCAAGCAATTGCTATATACTATAACATAAAGAGCATAAATAAGTATTTGGATTTGATACTTATAGGAGAGCAGTGGGCAGAAGTTCCTTTAAAAGGAGAAAATGGTGTTATTTTAAAGGAAGGAAGAAAATTTTTAATAAATACTAATAATTATGGCTTAAGGTCTATAATGAATTATTATAGTATTGTTGAAATGGATGAAGAGTGCATATTGAAAATTATAGATGTCATTACACCAACTATAAATGCAGTTACAATGATGGATAATGCACGTATAATTATAGAACTTTTGACTACTACTAAGAAAGATAGAGCTGAACAAATAACAAAATATTTAAACAAATCAAAGATAACTATATAATTAATTAGATAATTACTGTAAAATTATATTGATGGTTTTTAGTAAGAAAAATGATTATATAGTTTGTAATTTTTAGTAATGGAGGATTTATCATGAATCTAAAAGAAAAGATACGAGTAATTGAAAATTTCCCAAAGGAAGGAATAAGCTTCAAGGATATAACAACAGTAATTGGAGACGGAGAAGCACTAAGATATTCAATTGATAAAATGGTTGAACATCTTAAGGATAAAAATATAGATTTAATAGTTGGGCCAGAAGCAAGAGGGTTTATTTATGGAGTTCCTGTAGCTTATGCAATGGGTATAGGTTTTGTACCAGTAAGAAAGCCAGGAAAGTTACCTGGTGAAACAATATCAATAACTTATGATTTAGAATATGGTAGCGATACATTACAAATACACAAAGATGCTATAAAAAAAGGACAAAGAGTTGCAATAGTTGATGATTTACTAGCAACAGGTGGTACAATAGATGCAGTAGCTAAGCTTGTAGAATTAGCTGGTGGAGAAGTAGTTTGTTTAGATTTCGCAATTGAGCTTACAGGTTTACATGGAAGAGATAAATTAGGAAAATATGAAGTTATGTCTTTAGTTGATTACGAATTTTAATATTGTTGAAATATCAAATCAAATATTATATAATAAAAGAAAATGGCTGGTTGTTAAAACCAGCCAATTATTTTAGACTTAATCAAAGGAGATTACCCATATGTATGAAAGCCTATTACGAAAAATAAATGAAAATTGTAACAATATAGATACAGATATCGTAAAAAAAGCATATGATTTAGCATGTGATGCTCATAAGAACCAAAAGAGAGAGTCAGGTGAGCCCTATGTAACACATCCAATAGATGTGGCTGAAATACTTGCTGAAATGGGTATGGATACTAGTACAATCGTAGCTGGACTTTTACACGATGTTATAGAAGATACACACTATACATATGATGATATAAAAAACATATTTAATGAAGAAATTGCAGATTTAGTTCAAGGTGTAACTAAGCTTGGAAAAATAGAATATAAGACAAAAGAAGAGCAACAAGCCGATAATGTTAGAAAAATGCTTTTAGCTATGGCAAAGGATATTAGAGTAATAATTATAAAGCTAGCGGATAGATTACATAATCTTAGAACTTTAAAATTTATGCCTAAAGAAAAACAAAAGCAAAAGGCTAAAGAAACTTTAGATATTTATGCTCCATTAGCTCATAGATTAGGTATTTCTAAAATTAAGTGGGAACTTGAAGATTTATCTTTTAGATATTTGCATGAAGAAGAGTATTATGATTTAGTAAAACAAATAGCAGAAAAAAGAGCTGAAAGAGAAACTTATATTGCTGAAATAATAGAAGATTTACATAATAAATTGGAGGAATCTGAAATAGATTCTGATATAGATGGAAGACCAAAGCATTTTTATAGTATCTATAAAAAGATGATAAATAAAAATAAAAGTATTGAGCAAATATTCGATTTAACAGCAATAAGAATTTTAGTAAATACAGTTAAAGATTGTTATGGTGTATTAGGGATAGTTCATACTATATATAAACCTATTCCTGGTAGATTTAAGGATTATATAGCAATGCCAAAGCCTAATATGTATCAATCTCTTCATACTACTGTAATAGGGCCTCAAGGGAAAACATTTGAAATACAAATTAGAACCTTTGAGATGCATAAAACTGCAGAATATGGTATAGCAGCCCATTGGAAGTATAAAGAGGGTGATACGCAAGAAGATAAGGAAAAATCCTTTGAAAATAAGCTTGCATGGTTAAGAGATATGCTTGAGTGGCAAAAAGAAACATCAGATGCAGAAGAATTTATTGAAGGTTTTAAGATAGATTTATTTACAGATGAAATTTTTGTATTTACTCCAAAAGGCGTTGTGATAAATTTACCAAGTGGAGCTACTCCAATAGACTTTGCATATAGAATACATACAGATATAGGAAATAGATGTATTGGAGCAAAGGTAAATGGTAAAATAGTACCTCTTGATTATAATCTAAAAACAGGTGAAATAGTAGAAGTATTAACATCTAATAATGCTAAGGGACCTAATATGGATTGGCTAAATATGGCTAAAAGTAATCAAGCTAAAAGTAAAATAAGACAATGGTTTAAGAAAATTAAAAAAGAAGAAAATATAGATAAAGGGAAAGAAGTTTTTGAAAAAGAACTAAAGAAACAAGGGGTAATTTACTCAGAAATTGCCAAAGGTGAAGCATACGAAAAGTCAGTTAAAAGATACAATATTCACAGTATGGAAGATTTATATGCTTCAATAGGAGTGGGGCAGATTTCAGCTTCATCATATATAGCTAAGTTAAAAGAAGAAAATATTACTGAAAAACAAAGTTTAGAAAGCATAAATAAGTCAATTGATGATCATATTTCTAAATCAGATAAGGCAAATACAAATAAGAAAACATCTTCTAATGATTATGGAGTAACAGTAAAAGGCGTTAATAATCTTATGGTAAGGTTTGCTAGATGTTGCAATCCAGTTCCGGGAGATGAGATACTTGGATATATAACTAAAGGAAGAGGAATTTCAGTTCATAGAAGTGATTGCAGTAATTTAAAAGCTTTAATTGATTATGATAATGGAAAAGTTGTAGAAGTTTCATGGGGTTCTTCAAAGGGAACAGCCTATGTAGCTGAAATACAAGTTAGAGCAGAAGATAGAATAGGAATATTATCGGATATAATGATGATAATAACTGAAGCTAAATTACCATTAAATGCATTAAATGCTAAATCATCAAAAGGCAATATTGCCATAATAAATATAAAGGTAAAAATTGATTCCATTGAACAGCTAAGAGAGCTTATGAGAAAGATAAGAAGACTAAAAGGTGTAATGGATGTATATAGAATGAATAACTAAAGAGGTGATTATATGAGAGCCGTTGTTCAAAGAGTAACATCTTCTAAAGTTACAGTAGAAGAAAATATTATTGGGTCAATAAATAAAGGACTGAATGTATTAATAGGCATCTCAAAGGATGATACTGAGGAAGATTTATTATATATTAAAGAGAAGCTAGTTAATTTAAGAATATTTGAAGATGAAGCTGATAAAATGAATTTATCAGTTTTAGATGTAAAAGGTGAAATTTTAGTGATTTCTCAATTTACTCTTTATGGAGATTGTAGAAAGGGTAGAAGACCAAACTTCATGGAAGCAGAAGGTGGGGAAAAAGCAAAAGTTTTATATGAAAGGTTTGTTGAATTATTAAAGGAATCAAATTTGAAAGTTGAAACTGGTGAGTTTGGAGCACATATGAAAGTAGATATCCAAAATGATGGACCTGTGACTTTAATGTTAGATAGCAAAAAGAACTTTTAAAAAGGAGGATAAGTATGATAGTAAAAACATATCCGCTTGGATCATTGCAAACAAATTGTTATTTAGTAATAGATGAAAAGACAAATAAAGCTGCTGTAATAGACCCAGGTGCAGAGGCTAGTTATTTAATGAAAGAAATTGAAGCTCTAGGAATTGAAATAGAAGTAATACTTTTAACACATTGCCATTTTGACCACAATGGAGCTGTAGAAGAATTAAAAGATAAATATAAAGTAGATGTTTATCTTAATAAAGCAGAAGAAGAATATATGGAAATGGATTCTTCAGGAATATTTGGAAAGCTACCTAACATTTATAAATATATAAATGAGGGTGATGAAATAAAGGTTGGAGAATTAACTTTTAAAGCAATATTTACCCCAGGGCATACAAAAGGTGGAACTTGTTACTTAGTAGAAGATAAGGTATTTACTGGAGATACTTTATTTAATGGTTCAATAGGTAGAACAGACTTCTTAGGTGGTAGTTATAATGAGCTTATAGAAAGTATAGAAACTAAGCTTATGGTACTTGATAATGATGTAGAAGTTTACCCAGGTCATGGACCAAAATCTACTATTATATTTGAAAGGATGAAAAATCCATTTCTAGCATAAGAGGAGAATAAATGGAATTAAAAATTAGTTTAAATAATTTAAAATATAGATATGACGTATATCAAATGTTTAATATATATTATGCGCTTGATGAAATTAAGTTTGAAGAAGATGGTAACTATATAATAAACATAGAAGAAGATAAAATATCATTTTCATTTAATGAGTTTTATAGAGAATGTACTGTTTTAGAAAATATAAAAGAGGATATTAAGAGATTAATTTTTTCTTCATTGAAAGAAATAACAGGAGATTACTATCCATGGGGAATACTTGTAGGAATAAGGCCATCTAAAATAGCGTTGAAATACTTAGAAGAAGGAAAAAGTGAAAAGGAAATAATAGATATATTTGCAAAGAAGTACTTAGCTTCAGAAGAAAAAGCTAAGCTTTGCATAAAAGTAGCTAAAAAAGAGCAAGAACTTGTAAATAAAGATGAAAAGAGTATTGCTATCTACATTGGAATGGCATTTTGTCCAACAAGATGTTTTTATTGTTCCTTTACAGCTAATCCTATAGGTGGAAATAAAAAATTAGTAAATCCTTATTTAGAAGCATTAACATATGAAATAAGAGAAATGAAAGAATATGTTAATGAGAGAAATTTAAAAATAGAAAGTGTATATTTTGGTGGAGGAACTCCAACAGCAGTAAATAATGAAGAGTTTGAAGATATTATGGAAGAAATTTATAATGCCTTTGTATTAGATAAAGATATAGTTGAATTTACTGTAGAATGTGGAAGACCAGATAGTATAACTTTAGAAAAGCTTCAAACTATGAAAAAATATAACACTACTAGAATAAGTATTAACCCTCAAACAATGAACGATGATACATTAAAAATGATTGGTAGAGGACATACATCAAAAGATGTTATAGATAAATTTAACTTAGCTAGAAATTTAGGATTTGATGATATAAATATGGATATGATAATTGGCTTGCCAGGAGAAGGGATAAAAGAAGCAGAATATACTGCAAATGAAATCTTAAAGTTAAGACCAGATAGCTTAACTGTCCATGGATTATCCTTAAAAAGAGCATCAATTCTTTATGAAAACTTCATTTTAAAAAAAGGAATACAAATAAAGAAGCAAGATGAACTTTCATCAATGTATGAAGTAAGTAGAAGTTTAGCTAAAAGTTTAAATATAGAGCCATATTATATGTATAGACAAAAAAATATGGTTGGCAATATGGAGAATTTAGGCTATTCTAAAGAAGGCAAAGAATGCTTATATAATATACAGATGATAGAAGATAAGCAAACTATAATAGCTTTAGGAGCAGATGCCGTATCAAAAGTAGTCTTTCTAGAAGAAAATAGAATTGAAAGATTTGGAAATGTTAAAGATATTAGAGAGTACACAAGTAGAATTAAGGAAATGGTAGAGGAAAAGATAAAACTTTTAGATACACTTTACCTTAAATAGGAGGAGATATTTTATGGAAATCCAAGCACCTAAGGGTACTAAGGATATGCTACCTCAAGATGCATATAAGTGGCATTATGTAGAGGGAGTTTTAAGAGAAGTTTCAAAAGCATATGGAGTAAGAGAAATAAGAACGCCAATGTTTGAACATACAGAATTATTTTTAAGAGGTGTTGGAGAAACAACTGATATAGTGCAAAAAGAAATGTACACTTTTAATGATAAAGGTGATAGAAGCATTACCTTAAAACCAGAAGGTACTGCACCAACAGTAAGAGCTTTTATAGAAAATAGATTATTTAATGAAGCTCAACCAACAAAGTTATATTACATAATACCTTGTTTTAGATATGAAAATGTTCAAAAAGGTAGGCTTAGACAATTCCATCAATATGGAGTTGAAGTTTTTGGGTCAAAAGAAGCTTCAATTGATGCTGAAGTAATTTCATTAGCTATGGAATCACTAAAGAAGCTAGGACTTAAAAGCTTAAGTTTAAATATAAACAACTTAGGGTGTCCTAAATGTAGGCCTAAATATAATGAAGCTCTAAAGAAATATCTTGAAGAAAATTACGATAATCTTTGTGGAATTTGTAAAACTAGATTTGAAAAAAATCCAATGAGAATTCTTGATTGCAAAGAAAAAAGTTGTAATGAAATAACTAAGCATGCTCCAATTATATTAGATTATATATGTGAAGAGTGTGATTCTCACTTTACTGAAGTTAAAAATTATTTAGATGCTTTAAAAATACAATATAAAGTAGATCCAGGTATAGTTAGAGGATTAGATTATTATACAAAGACTATATTTGAAATATTAAATGATGATTTTACAGTTTGTGGTGGCGGAAGATACGATAAGCTTATAGAAGAAATTGGTGGACCAGAAATGCCAGCTGTAGGATTTGGATTAGGTTTAGAAAGACTTATAATGACTTTAGAAAAAGAAGGTATAGAAATTCCAAATGAAGGATTAGTTGACTTTTATATAGGTGCTAGAGGGGAAGATGCTAAGACAAGTGCTTTTGTATTAGCTAATAAACTTAGAGCAGTTGGTATAAAGACAGAAATAAATCATATGGGAAGAAGTATTAAAGCAGAAATGAAATATGCAAATAAAATAGGTTCTGCCTTTACTACAATTTTAGGTGATGACGAACTTCAAAATAAGACACTAAAGCTTAAAAGAATGAGTGATGGTGAGCAATTTGAAGTAAGTTTAGATAATATAGAAGAAATAGCAAAGCTTGTAAAATAGTTAGGAGGAAGAAAAAATGGGTGAAGCTTTAGGTGGCTTAAAAAGAACCCTAATGTGTGGGGAAGTTAGAGAAAGTAATGTATCACAAAAAATCACATTAATGGGTTGGGTGCAAAGAAATAGAAAATTAGGAGGTCTACAATTTATTGACCTTAGAGATAGAACAGGAATAATGCAAATAGTATTTGGTGAAGAGATAAATGCTGAAGCTTTTGAAAAAGCTAAAGATGTTAGACCTGAATATTGTATAGCAGTTACTGGAGAAGTAGTTTTAAGAGAAGCTCCTAATCATAATATGCCAACAGGATTAGTAGAGCTTAAGTGTGAAAGTTTAAAAATTCTTTCAGAATCAGATACACCTCCAATATATATAAAGGAAGGCTTAGATGCTGCTGAAAGTATAAGATTAAAATATAGATATTTAGATCTTAGAAGACCAGATATGCAAAGAATATTCATGATTAGAAATAGAATCTCTAAATCAGTTCGTGACTATTTAGATGATAATAACTTTTTAGAAGTAGAAACTCCAATGCTTACAAAGAGTACACCAGAAGGAGCTAGAGATTATCTTGTACCTTCTAGAAATTATCCTGGAATGTTCTATGCGCTTCCACAATCACCACAAATTTTTAAACAACTATTAATGGTTTCAGGATTTGATAGATACTATCAAATTGTAAAATGCTTTAGAGATGAAGATTTAAGAGCAAATAGACAACCAGAATTTACTCAAATAGATTTAGAAATGAGTTTTGTTGAACAAGAAGACGTTATTAAAATGAATGAAGGTTTAATAGCTCATGTGTTTAAAGAAGTAGCAGGAGTAGATGTTAAATTACCAATAAAGAGAATGACATTTAAAGATGCTATGGAAAAGTATGGTTCAGATAAACCAGATTTAAGATTTGGAATGGAAATAACTAATATTACAGAAGACGTAAAGGATATGGATTTTGTAGTGTTTAAATCAGCAATAGAAGCTGGTGGTTCAGTAAGAGCATTATGTTTAAAAGGTGGAGCAGAGCTTGGAAGAAAGCCAATAGATAAATTAGGTGAATTTGTTAAGACTTATAAAGCTAAAGGTCTTGCATGGATTCAATTAAAAGAAGATGGAGTTAAATCTTCTATTTCTAAGTTCTTAACTGATGATGTTACAAACTCAATAGTTAAAACTATGGGAGCAGAGGTTGGAGATGCTATCTTTATAGTTGCAGACAAGAATTCAGTAGTATTCCAAAGTTTAGGAGCATTAAGATTAGAGCTTGCTAAACAATTTGACTTAATAAAAGATAAAAACGAATTTAATTTTACTTGGATAACAGAATTCCCATTATTCGAATATGATGAGGAAGAAGGAAGATATCATGCAGCACATCACCCATTTACATCACCTATGGATGAAGATTTAGATATGCTAGAAACTAATCCAGGTGCAGTAAGATCAAAAGCATATGATTTAGTTTTAAATGGTGAAGAATTAGGTGGAGGATCTATAAGAATACATGATTCAAAGCTTCAACAAAGAATGTTTAAAGCATTAGGATTCACAGAAGAATCAGCACAAGAAAGATTTGGATTCTTAATAGATGCATTTAAGTTTGGACCACCACCACACGGCGGATTAGCTTTTGGACTTGATAGAATGGTAATGTTCTTAGCTGGAACAGAAAATATAAAGGATGTTATTGCATTCCCTAAAAACCAAAATGCTTATTGTTATTTAAGTGAAGCACCTAATATAGCAGATGAAAAGCAATTACAAGAATTAGGTATTTCAATAAATGTAAAAGAAGACTAAAATATATTAAAAAGAGGATGTATCAAAATAAACTTTGATACTAGTCTAGAGAAAGGGAAGTTCGAATTAGAACTTCCCTTTTTTAGTATATTAATATCATTATGAAAGATTTTCGTGAAAATGTGAAACCTATGTAAGCATCAGGTTTCTTTATTTAATTTTCTTTTATACATAAGGAAGATGATTCAGTAAGATTACTATTCAAATTAAGCAGAATCAATGGGTTAAAAGGACCTCGCGTTTCGCGAGCCCCTTTAGAAAGAATTAATAGAAAAGTATATAAGGTGGTGATGAAACACGCCCCCTTATATAAAAATAATAAATTTACTTTTTCAAGGTAATAAAGCTTACTTGAAAAAGTAAATTAAATTTTACGTTAAATATGTTTATTAGACTGTTAAATTTTTAATTCTATTGACAATAGTGTATATATGAATTAATATATGTATATAGATAGTATATACACTTCATATACAATTGGAGGTGAAAAAGTGGATATAGTGATTAGCAATTCCTCACAAGTGCCTTTATATGAGCAAATTGAAAATCAAATAAAGAATCAAATTATTAATTTAACTTTAAAGCCTGGCGAAGCACTACCTTCAATAAGAACTTTAGCTAAAGAGTTGAAAGTAAGCATAATTACTACTAAAAGAGCGTATGAAGAACTTGAAAAAGAAGGATTTATTAAAACTGTTGTAGGGAAAGGAACTTTTGTAGCCGAAGCAAATAATGAACGACTTAAAGAAGTGGCTATGTTTGAAATTGAAAATAAATTAGAAGAAGCAATAATTTCTGCAAAAGCTATTGGATTAACATTAGATGAGGCGTTAGAAATATTTAAGAGTTTATATGAGGAGGTATAATAGTGGAGGCAATTGAAATTAAAAATTTAAAAAAAGAGTATAAGAATTTTAAATTAAATATAGAAGAATTAAAAGTAAAGGAGGGCTTCATAACAGGATTTATTGGCCCCAATGGTTCAGGAAAAACAACTACTATAAAAGCTATAATGAATATGATTAAATGTGATGAAGGAGAAATATTAGTTCTAGGAGAAAATATTTCGGAAGAACCTAAGGCTAAAGAACAAATAGGATTTGTTGGTGATGTATGTGGTTTTTTAGAAGAAAGTAAATTAAAAAATATAAAGGCTTCTGTATCTAGATTTTATAGTAACTGGGATGAAAATTTATATAATAATTTAATTAATAAATTCAATATAAAGGAGTCAGCGGTTTATGGAAAATTATCAAAAGGGCAAAAGAAGCAATTTGAATTAACTATGGCATTATCCATAAAGCCTAAAATTATAATAATGGATGAGCCTACTGCTAGTTTAGATCCAATTGTAAGAAATGAGTTTTTAGAAATATTGCAAGAAGAAATGGAAAAAGAAAACCTTACAATTTTTTACTCAACTCATGTAACTAGTGATTTAGAAAAATGTGCTGATTATATTATATTTATATATAAAGGTAAAATCATTTTATATGGAGAGAAAGACGAAATTTTAGAACAGCATTCTATAATAAAAGGAAAAAAAGAACTTTTAGATAATGAAACAAGAAAATATCTTATTTCTATTAAAACTAATGAGTTTGGGTTTGAAGGATTAGCATCAAATAAAAAAGAAGTATTTGAGATATTTGGAAGTGAAGTTATTTATGAAAAACCAACTTTAGAAGATATTATGCTTTATTATACTAGGAGGGATTAATATGAACAGAATACTAAATTTATTATTTTTGCAATTTCAAACAGTATTGTCGCTAAAAAAATATATGGCTCTAGTAATTGCTATGGGAATATTTTTAGGCTTTATAAGTCCTCAAATGATAACCTTTAGTGGAGCATTATATATAATGGCTACATGCTACAGCACTGCATTTTATGAAGAAAAAAGTAAAATGAATTATTTAATATATTCTCTGCCAATAAAGCCAAAAGAATATATATTATCAAGATATATATTTGTAGCTATTAATACACTAATAGCTATTATAATATCATCAGTATTATATACAGGATTAACTTCTTTTAATATAGTTACAATAAGTGAAATTGGTCCATTATGGTCATTGATTTATATAATGATAGGCATAGGTATTTTTATGATGTCCATATTGATTCCGTTCGAATTAATATTAGGATTTGAGAAAGGTAGAATAGCACTTGTATTTTTAGCAGTTTTTCCAATGGTGTTTTCAACTGAATTAATAAAGTATTTGCCAAAGATAAATTTTGATATGTTAATAGTTAAAATACTGGTTGGTCTATGCGTATTTACATTGGTTTTAGCATCATATTTTATTACATCTAACGTATATTCTAAAAAAGATATTTAATAAATTGGAATAGAATTTATGTTATATAAATTCTATTCCAATTTACTTTAGCTACTCTTTAGTAAGTAATATGAAGTCTATTCTATGGATAGTTTTTTTATAACCCTATTTTAATCTTTAAGTTAATATAATTTAATTTTAATATTAATATGGCTACAGAATAATAAAAATTACATATATCCTCTTTTTTTAGAACGTAATGAATTTAAGATTCATATATTTTATTAGAAGAAAAACTAGTAGGTGTAATTATGAAATTAGAGTTTGTAGATAAAGAAGATTTTAGTAAAATAGTAGATGAATTAAAGGACTTAAATAAAGTTTGTCTTAATAAAGACATAAGTAGGGATTATTTTTTATGGAGATATTTAAATAACCCAATAGATGATTTTATTCTTTGTATTGCAAGAGAAAATAATAAAATGATTGCAAGTTATTTAGTTTTACCTATTAATTTAGTAGTAGATGATGAGATAATTAAATCAGGAATATCTATGCCAATATTAGTTAGGCCTGATTTTCGGAATAATGGATTATCTTGTGAACTTGCAATAAAAGTTTATGAAAAGCTAAAAGAAAGAGACTATAAGTTATTATTAGGATTTCCAAATGAGATATGCCATTATAATTTAGTAAAAAAGTTTGGGTTTGAGGATATATATGAGATACCAACACTTAAGTTAGAAATTAAGGATAAGGATATTTATCATATAAATAGATGTGATATTCAAAAAGTATATATAGATAATGAGTATAATTTCAATTATTCATTAGTATTAAAAAATGATTCTAATAAAATAAAAATTTATAAAGATGCAAATTATTTAAGATGGTTATTTAGAGAAAATCCTATGGAGAAATATAATAATTATGTTGTTAGCAAAAATAAATTAGTATTAGCTTCAATTGTATTTAAAAAAGGTAAAAATAAAATTGAAATATTAGAATTAAATTCAATAGATAAAGAATACACTAAAATTTTATTATGCAAACTATTTAGAGATAGTATAGAAGAGGCAATTGAAAATATAGAAATTTGTTGTTCTATTTATAATAAAGACCACAGAGTTTTAGAGGAATTAGGTTTTAAAAATGATAAGCCTATAACATATTTTACTGTAAAAAGAATAAATTACTTGGATAATAAAATTGATGATTTTAAAAATTGGTTTATACAAATGAGTGATTTCAAAGATAGTTTAAAATAGAATTGGATAATTTATTATAAATTATCCAATTCTATTTTTTATAAATATAAAAATTGAGAGCTGTATTAAAATTATTAGTGGTATCCCTAAGGTGAACTTAAGATGTCTCGTTTTATGTCTAAAAAAATACATTCCTATATAAGTTCCTATACTTCCACCAATTGATGCAATAAAAATGATAGTAGATTCTTTAATTCTCCATTGTTTTTTTATAGCTTTTTGCTTGTCTATATAAACTGTTATAAAAGCTATAATGTTAACAATTAAGAGATAAGAAATAATAATATTTTCCATAAAATCTCCTTTAAAAGTTTCGTAGTATATACTAAGTATAAACTATAAAACTTAATATAGGAAATAAAGTTATTATTTAATTGAACCTTGAACTATTCCTTTAATTATATATTTCTGAACAAAGAAGTAGAAGATAATAATTGGAATTACAGCTAAAATTAGCGCTGCCATAGCTAGTTCCCATTGCTTGGAAAATGCACCGAAGAAAGTATTCATGGCAAGCGGAATAGTATTAATTTTACCGTTTATAGTTAAGAAAGGTAATAAAAAGTCATTCCATATCCATATACCGTTTAAAACCATAACTGTTACAGTAATTGGCTTTAAAAGGGGAAATACGATTTTATGGTATATTTGCCATTTGTTACAACCATCTATTATAGCAGCTTCTTCAACTTCTAAAGGAATATTATTTATAAATCCATGATATAAGAATATACTCATACTTGATCCAAATCCTATATACATAAAAATAAGTCCATAATGTGTTCCAAGCATACTAAAGTTTATAGCATCAATACGCATCATACCCATCCATTTTACTAATGGAAGCATTACAGCCTGAAAAGGAACTATCATTGCTGCTACAAACAAATAAAATATTGCTTTACTTGTTTTTGTTTTAGTTCTAGCTAAAGTCCAAGCAGCCATTGAGGAAAATAAAACTATTAATATTATACTTAATGCAGTTATTATAAATGAGTTAATAAATGCACTGCTCATGTTCATTCTTTCAATTGCAGCTGAATAGTTACTAAAATTCCATTCTGAAGGTAAACCAGTAGTATTAGCAAAAATTTCTCTTCTAGTTTTAAAAGAGTTCATAATCATAAGATAAAATGGAATCATATAAACTATAAGCAATATCCATCCAAGAAATTCTAATATTCCTAATTTATAATTATAGCTATTTAATGTTTTTAATTTATTATGTTTTTTATTACTCATTACATTTCAACCTCCTTTTTCTTAGTAAAGTAAACTTGGGTTAAGGAAATTGCCGTAACAAATATAAAGAATATTATAGCTTTGGCTTGGCCAATACCCATATTATTTGATGAAAATGCTTCATTATATATATTTAAAGATAACATTTCAGTTGGCTTTAAAGGTGTTAAAGAGAAGTTTAAGTCAAATAATTTAAAAGAATTTGCAAGAGTTAAAAATAAACATATTGTTATTGATGGGGCAACCATAGGTAAAGTAATATGTTTAAAGGCTTGTAGCCCATTAGCACCATCAATATGACTTGCTTCAATTAAGTCAGTAGGTACATTTTCAAGTGCAGCTACATAAATAACCATTATATAGCCAGCATATTGCCAGGCTGAAACTATAAGCATGGCTAAAATGGCAGTATTTCTTTCTTGAAGAAGAGATGTTGCTAGAAAATCTGTTCCCAATTTAGCGCCTACAGATGTAAACACTGAGTTGAATAAAAATTGCCATATAAATCCTAAAATAAGTCCACCGATTAAATTTGGCATAAAGAAACCAGTTCTAAGGAAATTCTTTGTTTTCAGATTTCTAGTAACAAAATAAGCTAGTCCAAAGCCTATTAAATTTATAGAGATAACACTTGCGATAGTATAAACTATTGTAATTTTGAAGGAATAAATAAATTGAGTATCTTTAAAAAGATTACTATAATTAGAGAGACCTACAAAATTGTAATTGGGATTAGCACCATTCCAATTAGTAAATGTATAATATATTCCTATCAAAAATGGAATTATTACTACCATAGTTAGTGCAAATAAAGAGGGAGCTAGAAAAAGCCAGAACCCCTTATTAGATTTACGTTTTTTCTTCATATTATCATCTCCTATAAAACTTATCTATAATAGAAGTATCCACAAGGTACTATAATCCCTTGCGGATACAAGAAAATATTATGGCTTATTTTTTTGTTGCAGCCTGAATTTCTTCAAGCATCTTAGTTTGATCAATTTCTCCTTTAGCATATTTAGAGAAAATAGGTGCTAATTTTTCTTTGTTGAATCCATCAGGAAGATTAGTAAATGCCCAAGGAAGAGTTTTTCCAGCATTGTTATATTCGATTATTGACTTAGCTAATTTATCTTCGGTTTCAACTTTAAAATTAGTAAATGCTGGTATCATATTCATATCTTCTATTAAAGCTTTTTGACCAGTTTCACTAGTAACCATCCAATCAAGGAATGCTTTAGCTTCAGCATTTGCAGCAGAATCTTTGTTAACTGTCCAGTACATTGGAACTCCAACAGGAATGCTTCCACTTATTTTAGTGTCATTATTAATAGATAATGGAATGAATCCCATATCAAAATCTGCACCTAGTCCTGCTAAATCTCCAGCAACCCAGTTTCCTTGATGTAAGAAAGCAGTCTTACCTAAAGCAAAGTTACCAACTTGAGTACTATAGTCTATTGTGTCTAAAGAAGCTCCTCCACCGTATTTACAAAGTAAGTCAACAAGGTTCATCCAATCTTTAAATCCTTGATTATTTACAATGTCTGCTTTACCATCAATATAATCTTTGGTAAATTGTGCAGGAGTATTTTGTGCAGCTAGTCCAATATTAAAAGTATGATTTCCAGTTACCCAAAATTCTTTTGTGGTATAGGATATAACATTTTCTAAACCTAAATCAGCTTTCTTGGAATCTAATTGTTCAACAGCAGCTTTTAATTTATCGAAAGTGTCAATTGATTTTGGGTCTATAGATGCCTTATCTAAAATTTCTTTATTATATATTAGTCCGTATCCTTCAGTTGCAACTGGCATACCATAGATTTTACCATCCTTTGTTACTGTGTCTAATGTACCTTTAACAGCATTTGAAACCCATTTTTCAGAAGATAAATCATCAACTTTATGAGACCATACTTCTAAGTCACCAGCCCCTTGAACCATGAAAATATCTGGCTCAGTACCTTTTTGGAATTCAGCCTTTAAAGCTGCACCATAGTCAGCCCCACCACCAACTGAAGTAACTTCAACTTTGACTCCAGTTTCTTCTTCATATTTTTTTGCTAGTTGTTGTAAAGCATCATTAATTTCAACTTTAAGTTGAAATACTTTAACTACTTTATTTTCATCACTCTTATTGGTATCGTTTTCTGTTTTGCCAGAATTAGAAGAACATCCAACAAATACACCAGCCATCAAAGATGCAGCTAAAACAGTTGCTAATACTTTTTTCATTTTTTAACCCCTCCATATATATGTTAAAATTTAATAAGAAAGAGCAAACGATTGCACTCTCTACAAATATCTTACATTTAAAGAAAAAATTATTCAATAAGAATATTAATAAAATATAAAATTTGGATTTTTGCACTAAATAACATATTTAAGATTGAGATAATTTTAAAATATATACAAATTTTTTTTCTATATAAATTAAATAAAGCTTAAAATTTTACATTTTTAAATATATCAATAATATATTTAGAAAAATTATAAATATTATATAGATAAAGTGGAGAATAGTGGCAATATTTTTATAAGTTTAGTGTTAAGATATTGAGAAGTAAAAGAAAAAATAAAATATTAAATTTGGCTAATTTTACAATTGATTAATGTTATATATAATTATTTTGGTAATTGATAATAAGAAGGGTAAGTAGATTTTAGAGATTATATAGAAATAGAAATAGTGTAATTATTAAAAATACCAATGGAGTTATTAAAAACAAATATAGAAAATTAAATTGGGTTTTATTGATAAAATGAATTAAATATTTAAATTATACTTAAAAATTGTTAATTTTATATTCTTATTTTTGCTTTTTTGTGATATAGTGGACATAGTTATTTGTCATTATTAATAAAACTTAACAAGAAGAGGTGGAAATATGAAGAAAAATGAATATGGCTTATTTACTGCCATAGGTATGATAGTAGGAATTGTAATAGGATCTGGAATATTTTTCAAGAGTGATAATATCTTAGTAGCAACTAATGGAAGTATAAGCTTAGGAGTACTTGTTTTCTGTATTGCTGCTATGGGAATTATATTTGGAAGCTTAACTATTTCAGAATTGGCATCTAGAGAATCAACTGCAGGAGGAATAATAACTTATGCTGAATTCTCATATAATAAATCAATAGCTTGTGCATTTGGATGGTTTCATACATTCTTATATTACCCTACACTTATTGCTGTAGTTGCATGGGTATCAGGTATATATATATGTATGTTATTTGGAGTTAGCGGTGGGTTAGAACTTCAAATATTTATTGGTTTTGCAGTTATTGTATTATTTTATATATTAAACATTTTATCAGCAAAATTAGGAGGGTATTTTCAAAATGCTTCAACTGTTATTAAAGTTATTCCATTAATATTAATAGCTTTAGCAGGAGTTTTCTTTGGAAATCCTAGTGAAATTTCAATAAATGATATTACGCAAATGAAGTCAGCAACATGGATAGCTGCAATTGCACCTATAGCGTTTTCTTTTGATGGATGGATTATAGCAACATCTATTGGACATGAAATAAAAGATTCAAAGAGAAATTTACCAAAAGCTTTAGTAGTTGCTCCATTATTTATATTAATTATTTATGTATTATATTTTGTTGGTATAAGTATGTATGTTGGTCCTGAAACAATTATGAGTTTAGGAGATGCACATGTTGATTTAGCGGCTAATAAATTGTTTGGAGCTTGGGGAGCTAAAATTATATTAACATTTGTAGTTATTTCTATTTTAGGAACTGTGAATGGCTTAATAATGGGACATACTAGATTACCATATTCCTTAGCTATAAGAGGAATGTTTCCAAAATCAAATAAAGTAAAAATTGTTAATGAAAAATTAGGAATGCCAATTTTTTCTTCATTAGTGGCATTTATAATTTCAATAACTTGCTTATTTATTCATTATTTAACACAAAGGTATAATCTTTTACCAAATAGTGATATATCAGAAATTTCTATTACAGTAAATTATGTACTGTATATATTATTATATTTTAAGGTATTTAAAATGGGATTAAGTGGCGAGGTTAAGGGATTATGGAAGGGTAAGATAAATCCTATTCTTGCAACAATTGGTTCTCTTATAATACTATTTGGAGGGCTTGGAAATTCATTATTCCTTGTATATGCATTAATATGTGGAGCCATATTAGTATCAGCAATTTTATTTTGGAAAT
The DNA here is from genome assembly GCF_015555225.1 of Clostridium sp. D46t1_190503_E9. NCBI lineage: Bacteria > Bacillati > Bacillota > Clostridia > Eubacteriales > Clostridiaceae > Clostridium > Clostridium sp. D46t1_190503_E9. The sequence goes on along the minus strand of NZ_JADNKB010000002.1, from coordinate 200,140 downwards.
TTAATGAATCAGATGCAATAATTATAGAATAAAAAATGAGTGAAAAAGATAGGAAAAAGTCCTATCTTTTTTTATTTTGATGAAAAAGAGTAAATAAGATATATATATGTAAAATTAAAATAATTTCCAATATTATGCATATAATATATAATTATTAACATAAGCTTATTATTGTAGCCTAGCTAAATTTTAATTGTAATAAAAGGAGAGGGTTATATTGAAGGGGTTGATCTTATATTTTAGTGGCAGTGGAAATACAAAGTTTATTGCAAATAAAATAGAAGAAGAATTTGTAAAAAATGGTTGTGATATAGAAAATCATTCTATAGAAGAAAAGATAAATATTAAAAGTTTTGAATATGATTATTTAATACTTGGATTTCCTAAATATTTTGAATATATTCCTCAAAATTTTATGGAATATATAAACGATAATTTAGGTATGTCGTATAAAGAAGTAAAAACAATGATATTTACTACAGGGAAGGATAAAAATAAAATATGCTTTAATGAATTAGAAAAAATTTTATTAGAAAAAAAATATAAAGTTATAGTGACTAAGAATTTTAAAATGCCAGATAGTTTTATTATAAGTAAAAATTATAGAAATGTTAAAAATAATGATTTAGATAGAATTTATCAGAGCTCATCCAATGAAATAAAAGATACAGTTGCAAATTTTTTAATTGAAAATTATAGTAAAGAAGAAATAAATAATTTTAAAGCAACAATAATGAAGAGGTTATATAAATTTAAAACTAAAGATCTATATAAAAATTCTTATAAGTTTTCTATAAATTCTAGTTGTGATAAATGTAATTTGTGTGTAAAGGTTTGCCCTACAAGGAATATAGAATATATAGGAGATGATATTAAATTTAGAGACAATTGCATTATGTGTTGTAGGTGCATGAGCTGTTGCCCAAAAAACGCAATATTGTATAAAAATAAAAAATATCCACAGTACAAAGAAAATATAGATTTAATAATAGGTTAATTTATATATAAGAATAAATATATGATATAATGCAAAAACTTTCTATAGGAGGAAAATCTCTTATAGAAAGGATGATCAAATGAATAGATTAGCCTGTAATGTTAGAAAGTGCAATTATAATTTTTTTGGAATATGTGATAATGATAAAATTAAAATTGTCAATAAGCTAAATGATGAAATAAAAACATCTTGTGTAACATTTGAAAAATATAAAATTTCTAAAAGGGTATTCATGATGGGGAAGACAGATTTATATATAGATAAATTATATAAAATAAATGATAAATTACTTTTTCCACATATAGAGTGTAATGCAGAAAAGTGTTTTTACAATAAAGAAAAAACATGTTATTCTAACTACGTTATGATAAAATCTATAAAAGAAAATGGTAAATTTGAAAGAAGATGTGAATGTTTTAAAGTAGACTGAAAAAGTAGTAAAAATTAAAGATAATACTATGGATATAAGATATTTAGTATGAATTTCTACTAACTATCTTATATTTTTTTGTATTTCAATTAGTTTCAATGTAACTAAAATTAAATTGTTTTATACATAGAGTATTTGTTTTATTTTTTCTATTCAAAATTATAATTATTATGTTATTATGTATATAAGTTAAAATAGATATTTTATATTTTGCTAAATATTCATATAATTAATACTTATTAATAATGTTGAAAAATAAAAGAGGTAAACTATGAAGAGGTTGTTAATTTCAATATCCAAGATTATTCAAGGAATAATGGTAGCATTGTTTACAATTGGATTAAGCGTAATCATATCTTTAAATTTGAGGATTATTTATAGTTATTCAATAGATAAATATAATTTAACAAAATTAGGTCAACTTTCAAAAGAAGCGTTAATGAATGATTATAATTTATTATTAAATTACTTACAAAATCCATTTATAAAAAAGCTAAAATTTAATAATTTTATAATGAGTACTAATGGAGAATTTCATTTTTATGAAGTGAAAAAAATATTTTTGAATATTTACTTAATTATTATAGTTATAGTACTAGCCTTTTTAATAATTAAATTTATTTTAAATCGACACAATAAAAAATTTGAGGTCTTTAAAATTCTTAATTATGGAGCTAATACACTTATAAGTATAATCACAATATTACTTACTTCAATATTTATAGATTTTTCAAAGGCTTTTGTAATATTTCATAAGATATTTTTCAATAATGATTATTGGGTTTTTGATTCAAAAACAGATCCAATTATTGATGTATTACCAGAAGAAGTATTTAAATTATATGCTATAATAGTAATAGTATTTGTTTTGGGATTTATAACTTTTTACAAGATATTTTATTATAAAGAAAAGAATAAAAATAAATTAGTTAAGAATGAAATTATTATGAAAAAGTGAAGGAGTCCCTTCACTTTTCTTTTAAATATGTAAGTTACAACAAATGTTAAATGTACTAACTAGAAGTGTTAATTATGAAGAGCATTAGTTGAAAAAATAATTGTACGATTTCTAGATAACTTATTTAACTATTATATATGATTAAGAACGTATGTTTGTGTCGATAATTATAATAGTTAAATAAATGGTAGATAGTTTTAAGGAGTGTTTTGTGTGAAAAATAGAGGCTTAGAAATATTAGAAAAATATTATGGATATAAAAGCTTTAGAAGAGGGCAAGAAAATATTATAAATAGCATTTTAAGCGGAAATGATGTATTAGCTATAATGCCAACTGGTGGAGGAAAATCGATTTGTTATCAAATACCTGCATTATTATTAGATGGAGTAACTATAGTAATTTCTCCGCTTATATCTTTAATGAAGGATCAAGTTGATGCAATAAAAGAGATGGGAATAGAATCTGCATATATAAACAGTTCATTAACTTCTAGAGAATTTGAAGAAATAATAACTAATGTTAAAGAAAATAAATACAAAATAATATATGTAGCTCCTGAAAGATTAGAATCATATGAGTTTATTATGGCTATAACGGAATGTAGAATAAGTCAAATTGCAATAGATGAGGCACATTGTGTATCTCAATGGGGGCATGATTTTAGATCAAGTTATAGAAGAATAAAAAATTTTATTGAAATGCTTAGTATAAGACCAATCATAACAGCTTTTACTGCAACAGCAACAGAAGAAGTAAAAGAGGATATAATAAATTTACTTGGACTTAGAAGACCAAGTTTATTTGTAACTGGGTTTGATAGAGAAAACTTATTTATTAATATAGAAAAAGGAAATGATAAAAAGAGCTATATATTAAAATATATAGAACAAAATAAAGACAGTTCAGGAATAATATATGCATCAACAAGAAAAGAAGTTGATTATATTTATGAACTATTAACTTCTAATGGTTATAAAGCAGGTAGATATCATGCAGGGTTAAATGATGAATTAAGAAAAGAAAACCAAGAAGATTTTATTAAAGATAAAATTAATATAATGGTTGCCACCAATGCTTTTGGAATGGGAATAGATAAACCTAATATTAGATTTGTAATTCATTATAATATGCCTAAAAATATAGAAGGCTATTATCAAGAAATAGGTAGAGCAGGAAGAGATGGCGAAAAAAGTGAGTGTATACTATTATTTTCTCCAAGTGATATTCATACACAAAAATATCTAATAGAAGTTAGTACTGAAAATATAGAGAGAAAGAATAATCAATATTTTAAACTTAAGCAAATGGTAGATTTAATTTATAGTAATGACTGTTATAGAAAATATATTTTAAACTACTTTGGAGAAGTTGTTAGTGAAAATTGTAATAACTGTAGTAGTTGTTTAAGTGAAGGCGAATTAGTAGATAAAACCATAGATGCACAAAAGGTATTATCATGTATTTATAGAATGAAAAAGTCTTTTGGAGTAACAATGGTAGTAGATGTGCTAAGAGGTTCTAAAAATAGTAAAGTTATCAATTTAAAATTTAATGAATTATCAACCTACGGAATAATGAAGGATTATTCTAGTGATGAACTTAAGGTATTTATAAACACTTTAATTTCTCATGGATATATGGATTATGTGGAGGGTACATATCCAGTTATAAAGCTTAATAATAGATCAATTAAAGTTATAAAGGGAGAAGAAAAAGTTCAATTTAAGGAAGTTAAAATTAAGAGTACTTCAAATGATAATAATACATTATTTGAAATTTTAAGAGAGCTTAGATTTAATATTGCAAACGAAGAAGGGGTTCCTCCTTATATTATATTTGGTGATAATACGCTAAGAGAAATGAGTACAAAATATCCACTTAATTTAGATGAACTTATGAATATTAGTGGAGTTGGAGAAGTAAAACTAAATAAATATGGAGAGAAATTTATTAATACAATTAAAGAGTATGTTGATGAAAATAATATAAAACTAGTTAATAATGAATATAAGAAGAAAAATGAAGAAGTTTATTTGAATGTTGATAGTAATATAGAGTTGTTATCAAGGTTAAAAGTAATTAGAAGAGAATTTGCAAATAAAGAAAACTCTCTACCACAAGCTATTTTATCTTTAAATACTTTGAAAGAAATAAGTGGAAGATATCCTTTGAATCTAGATGAACTAAAAGATATATCTGGAATAGGACCTAAAAAAATAACTAAGTATGGAAATGAAATAATAGAAGAAGTAAGAAGGTTTGTAGTAGAGAAAAACTTAAATATACTTTTCGAAGAAAAAGGAAAAAGAAAAGTGATAATTGATGGAGAAAAGAGATCAAATGAAGAAATAGCTATAGATATGATAAAAGATGGAGTTAGTTTAGAATTAATTTCGGAAGATATTGAAGTATCTGTTTCTACAATATTAGGGTATGTAACAGATTATATAAAGGAAAATGGAGAATTTTCTATTAGTTTAAATTTAAATAAGTATTATAATAATGAAGATAAAGAAAAAATATTAAAAGCTTGTGAGGTAAATGGGTATGAAAAGGTAAGTATTTTGAAAAAATATTTACCTGATAGTATAAAGTATGAGTCAATAAGGGCTGTAATTTTAGAGGAATATTTTAAAGTATCTTAGATAAAGTTAGAAGGAAAAAAGGTGTTACTCAGCAGTAACACCTTTTTCATTCTATAGATTAAAGAGCTAATTTAAAAATTTCTAAAGCTTCAGGATAACGTATTTCTACAAAGTTTCCTACATGATCGCAATGAGCAACTAATTTTCTTGCCATTTCATCTATATGTTCATCGCTAATATTTACATGACTTAATCTAGTTGGAAGTTCAATTTTAGTAAAGAAGTTTTCTAAAGCTTCAATACCACGAAGAGCTGTTTCTTCAGGATCATTCATATTTATATCAATATCAAAAACTCTATTTGCAAATTGAGCAAATCTATTTACATCATGTTTATAAACGTATTTCATCCAAGCAGGGAATATAATTGCAAGTCCAGCACCATGAGCAATATCATATATTCCACTTAATTCATGTTCTATATCATGTGTTGCCCAATCTCCAACTCTACCCATACTTAAAGAATCATTATGAGCAACCATACCTGATAACATGATTTCTGCTCTTGCATTGTAGTCATTAGGATTTATATTTAATCTTAATGCATTATTTATTATAGCTTTTAAAGAACCTTCACATAATCTATCAGTTAAATCAACATATTGCTCATTAGTAAAGTATCTTTCAAGTATATGAGCAAACATATCTGCAATACCACAAGAAGTTTGATATTTAGGTAAAGTAAATGTAAGTTCCGGATTTAAAATAGAAAATACAGGTCTTAGTGTAGGGTGTCCAGCACTTCTTTTATATAATCCATCTTCATTTGTTATAACACAACCAGAGCTTGTTTCACTACCAGCAGCAGGTATTGTTAATATAGTTGCTACTTGTAGACATTTATGATTTATAGGTGTGCCTAAAAATAAGTCCCAAACATCTCCATTATAATTAACACCAGCAGCTATTGCTTTAGCTGAATCGATAACACTACCGCCACCAACAGCTAAGATAAAATCTATATCATTTTTTCTACAAAGTTCTATACCTTCTCTTACAAGGGATACTCTTGGATTAGGTTTAACTCCAGAAAGTTCAACTACTTCTATATTTTCTTTCTTTAATGAATTTATAACTTTATCATATAATCCAGTAGATTTTATACTACCACCACCAAAGTGAAGTAATATTTTATTAGCATATTTTTTTACCTCTGCACCAACATTATTTTCAGTATCTTTTCCAAATATGATTTCAGTACCATTTTTATAATTAAAATTTTTCATAAAGTCCTCCTTATATTTGAATATTAAAATATAAGTATATAATACTCTAATAATGAAAAGGTTTCAAGAGAGGTAAATTATATAAGATATAATTTACATTTGAATATTTATTTCATAACCTTTTTTAATAATTTCATTTTATTATTATATGGTGCAAATTTAATTGGAAATTCAATGAAAGTTCCTCTTTTAATTACAGATTTTTTATGAGTGAATATATCAAAGCTTGCTTTGCCATGGTATGCCCCCATGCCACTTGGACCAACGCCTCCAAAAGGTAAATAGGAAGAAGCAACATGAATTATAGTGTCATTTATTGTAACGCCACCAGATGTAGTTGAATTTAATACTTTTTCTATAGAAGTGGAATCCTCCGAAAAATAATATAATGCAAGGGGCTTATCTTTATTTATTACATAACTTAAAGCTTCATCCAAATTTGAATATTCTAAAATAGGAAGAATAGGTCCAAAAATTTCTTCTTCCATAATCAAGTTGTTTTCTTTGATGTTTGTTAAAATAGTTGGTTCTAAATATAAATCTTTTTCGTCAACTGATCCTCCAAAATATATTTCACCATCATTTAAATAGTTTTTTAATCTTAATAATGAATGTTTGTTTACTATGCGTGGAAAATCAGAACTAGATTTTATATCAGTTCCAAATTGTAGTAATAATTCTTTTTTTAATTCTAGTAGTAATTTTTCTTTAACGTCTTTTTGAACTAATATATAATCTGGAGCAACACAGGTTTGACCAGCATTTAAAAATTTTCCCCAAACTATCCTTTTAGCAGCTAAATCTAACTTTGCTGAATCATCTACTATACAAGGGCTTTTTCCCCCAAGTTCTAAAGTAACTGGAATAAGATTTTTTGAGGCTTTTTCCATAACTATTTTTCCAACTCTAACGCTTCCAGTAAAGAAAATATAATCAAACTTTAAATCTAATAAGTAAGAAACCGTGTCTTTTCCACCTAATGGATTAACAACGCTTATATAATGTTCATCAAAATTTTCGTTTATTATTTTTTCAAGCAGTAAAGCTGTATTTTGAGTATTTTCTGAAGGCTTAATAATAGCACAGTTTCCAGCGGATATAGCACCTATTAATGGGGCTATAACCAATTGAAATGGATAGTTAAAAGGGCCTATTATTAAAGTAACACCATAAGGATCTTTATAAATATAACTTTTAGCAGGAAAGTGAACAATAGGGCTTTTCTTTCTTTCTCTTTTGGACCATTTTCTTAAATTTTTTATATGAAGATTTAATTCATCATAAACTAGTCCAATTTCAGTAGCATAACTTTCAAAATTTGATTTTCTTAAATCTTTGTATAATGCATCCATAATATCTTTTTCATTTTCTTTTATTATATTTTTAAGTTTTTTTAAATTATTAATTCTAAAGTTAATATCTTTTGTTTTATTAGAATAAAAAAACTCTTTTTGATTATTAAATATATTTAAAATTTTCTCCATAAGAACCTCCATGATTTATCATATAAAATTGAAATTAACATAATACTATTTATATATAAGCTTATTATAGCACTTAAAATAATAATAAATTAAATTATATAAAAAGCAGTAGTAGCTATATTTTTAATAATATAAGAACTATAGTGAATATAATTAATTTAAATTTATAAATAATACTTAATAAAACTAATTATACCAATTTATATAAGAGTAAATAAGATAGTTAAAAAATAAATTTTATTTATATTGGTTTACTGAATCATTAATAATTATGTACATTCTTAATTGAAAGATAGATATATAAATGTTAAAATATATATACCCTATAGAGGTATAGTATTATGGAGGTTTTAAGTATGGAAGAGGAAAATGAAAAGCTAAGAAAAGATATAGTAAATAGATTAAAAAGAATTGAAGGCCAAGTAAAAGGAATTCAAGGAATGATGGAGAAAAATGTGTGTTGCTCTGATATATTAGTACAAATATCAGCTATTAGATCAGCAATAAACAGAGTAGGTGGATTAACTATTGAGTATTATGCAAATAATTGCTTAGGTATTGAAGAGGGCTCATGTGAGCAAGAAACTTTAAAACAATTAATAAAAACTATAAATACATTTGTAAAATAAATATTGAAAAAATTTTAAATAGATATTTACAAGATATTAATAAAGTGATAATATTCTTTATAAATAATTGAATTACAGGCTATGATGAGAAGAAGTAAAATTGATGTATCTTTTCAGAGAGTTCTACATTTGCTGTGAGTAGAATAAGAAAGTTAATTTGAATAACATCTCTGAGCCGTACCCCGAAAGATAACAACTAGTAGGCGGTAACCGGGTTGCACCCGTTATAGTGCTAGAGTATCTAAGTTTTACTTACGTACTTGAAGAGTCTATTATTGTGAAGTAATAGTGAATTAAGGTGGCAACATGGAATTATAGCTTTCATCCTTTTATATATAAAGGATGAAAGCTTTTTTTATTGTAATAAAACTGTTTTACTCTTGGGGATTTGATTATTTAAATTTAATTAATTACTTATTTGAAGGGGGAAATTTAAAATGAAAGTAGAAGGAATAATAATACCAGAAGGTTACAAAAGTAGTACAACATTAATTGAAACAGAGGTTCATATTAAAAAAATAAAAGACTTCTTTGAAAAGAAACTAGCAGAAAGCTTAAATTTAACAAGGGTTTCAGCACCATTATTTGTTGATTCTAAAAGCGGTGTTAATGATAATCTAAATGGAGTAGAAAGACCAGTAAAGTTTGATGTATTAGCAACTGGAAATGATGTGGAAATAGTTCATTCATTAGCTAAATGGAAAAGATTAAGCCTTCATAGATATGGATTTAAAGTATCAGAAGGATTATATACTGATATGAATGCAATAAGAAGAGATGAAGAATTAGATAATTTACATTCTATTTATGTAGACCAATGGGATTGGGAAAAAGTTATAGATAAAAAAGATAGAACTGAAGAAAAACTAAAAGAAGTAGTAAGAAGTATTTATGATGTTTTTAAGGAAACTGAAAATTATGTCCATAAAGATTTAATCAAAGGTGAAGATAAGTTGCCAGAAGAAATATTTTTTATAACTACTCAAGAGTTAGAAGATAAGTATCCAGAATACACTCCAAAAGAAAGAGAAGATGCTATATGCAAAGAACATAAAGCAGTATTTTTAATGAAGGTCGGAGGTGTTTTAAGTTCAGGAGAAAAGCATGATGGAAGAAGCCCTGACTATGATGATTGGAACTTAAATGGAGATATATTATTCTGGTATCCTCTTTTAGATAGAGCTGTAGAGCTATCTTCAATGGGAATAAGAGTAGATGAAAAAGCATTAGATTATCAACTTAGAGTTTCTGGAAATGATGATAGAAGAAGTTTAGATTTTCATAGGATGCTATTGAATGGAGAATTACCTTATACAATAGGGGGAGGAATAGGACAATCTAGAATTTGTATGTATTTCTTAAATAAAGCTCATATAGGAGAAGTACAAGCAAGTACATGGGATGAAAAAAATTTAAAAGTATGTAGAGAAAACGACATAAACTTATTATAATCTATTAAATAAGGAATAATTAATATTTATTAGTAATAATGCTTGTCTAATAATATTGACAAATGAAAATAATTATTTATAATTATGGTATATTAACTTATAAATGCACATTAACTTTTGAAGATATAAGATAATGTGAGTAAAGGAGGCGAATTGCATGAAGGCATTTGTTGACGAAAATACATGTATATCTTGTGGACTTTGCGAAGGAGTCTGTCCAGAAGTATTTTCATTAGAAACAGGAGTTTCAGTTGCTATAGAAGGAACTGTTGCAGCAGAATTTGAAGATGCAACAAGAGAAGCTTGTGAAAGCTGTCCAGTAACAGCTATTTCAATAGAAGAATAATTTAAAAGCCATACACTAAAGGATATTATAGTGTATGGCTTTATTATTTAAATTTTCTTTTTGCACGTCTTTCTAATTCTCTAAATTCTCTCTTTTTTCTAGCAGACATTAAAAGTCTAGTAACTGTTGATACAAATATAACGCCAAGAGAAAGTGAACCAGCATTTGCTAGTGTAGTTAAACCTATTTCTAAAGACTTCATTATATCCCCATTTATAGCTTCATACATAGTATAATACATTCCTCCGCCAGGAACTAATGGAATTAAGGCACAAATTATAAGTGTTGTAACAGGGGTTTTTAATATTCTTGCAAGAACTTCTGAGTAAATACTAAATATAATTGATGAAATAAAAAATGATGAAGTAGTATTAAATCCTAAGCTCTCACAATATATGCTTATAAACCAACTTAATCCACCACCTAAAGCAGCATAAAATAATTTTTGACCTTTTATATTAAATAATATACCAAAACCAAGAGTAGAAAAAAATGCAAATAATGATTGTATTAGCATATTATAGTCCTCCAAAAGTAGAAATCCAAAAACTAAGTACAGCTCCTGTACCTACAGCTATTGATATAGCAACTAAAAAAGCCTCTGCTGCTCTTGTAAGTCCAGCTAGTAAATCTCCAGATATAGTATCCCTTATTGCATTTGTAATAGCGAGGCCTGGAACTAATAGCATTATGGAGCCGATTATAGTTTTGTCTATGTCATTTATAAAGCCTAACTTTAAAAATATAATAGCCATTATAGCAGCAATTCCTGCTGAAATGCTATTTATAAAGAACTGATTTATTTCAAGGCTAGAAAATTTTATGGATACAGATTTTATAACAAGTCCGATGAAAAAAGCAGCAATAGCTTCTTTTATTTTACCACCAAAAAGAAATACAAAGCAAAAGGCACCTAATGCAGAAATTAATATTGCAGTTTTATTATTGTATCTTTCTCCATTATTTATTATTTGAAGTTGATTTTTTAATTCGGATACAGATAAACCTCGACTTATAATATTTCTAGATAAATCATTTACCTTATCAACCTTATCTAAATCAATAGTTCTTGTTGAAACTCTTCTAATTAATGAATAAGTTTTTCCTTCATGACATACTGAAACCATAATACCAGTTGTAGTAACAAAGCTTTCTGCTTCTTCTACTCCATAGATTTTACAAATTCTCCATATTATTTCTTCAGCTCTATATGTTTCTCCACCAGACTCAAGCATTATTTTTCCAGCGAAAGTTGCAACGTGAAGTATTTCATTCATATCCATATTGTATGCTCCTTATAATCTAAAAATTTTCTTAAGGTATTATAACACAATAGCTTTATATATAGTATATACTACTTTTCAGAATTAATAATATATATCATATTAATAAGGAACTACTTTATAAATTTATAAAAAAACAAGAATAATTTAGAAATATTAATTGATTATTATTTGAATTATATTTATAATTTAGTAAAAAAGGATTTGGGGTGATAAAATGAATTTTGAAAATATTTCAAAAGAAGATAAAGCAATTTATGAATTAATAGAAAAAGAATTAAAAAGGCAGCAAGATGGAATTGAACTAATTGCATCAGAGAATTTTGCATCAAAAGCAGTAATGGAAGCTATGGGCTCATTTCTTACAAACAAATATGCTGAAGGATACCCAAATAAAAGATATTATGGTGGTTGTCATATAGTTGATGAAGTAGAAGATATAGCAAGAGAAAGGGCAAAAGAACTATTTGGTGCTGAACATGCAAATGTTCAACCACATTCAGGTTCACAAGCTAACATGGCTGTTTATTTCTCAGTATTAGAGCCAGGGGATACTGTTTTAGGAATGGATTTAAACCATGGAGGACATTTAACTCATGGTTCACCAGTAAATTTCTCAGGAAAGTTATTTAACTTTGTTTCTTATGGTGTTGATAAAGAAACTGAAACTATTGATTATAATATAGTTAGAGAATTAGCACTTAAGCATAAGCCAAAACTTATTGTAGCAGGTGCAAGTGCATATGCAAGACTAATTGATTTTAAAGCTTTTAAAGATATATGTGATGAAGTAGGAGCTTTATTCATGGTAGATATGGCTCATATTGCAGGGCTTGTTGCAGCAGGAGTACATCCTTCTCCAGTACCATATGCCGATTTTGTAACTTCAACAACACATAAAACATTAAGAGGACCAAGAGGTGGATTAATTCTTTGTAAAGAAAAATACGCAAAGCAAATAGATAAAACCATATTCCCAGGGATACAAGGAGGACCACTTATACATACTATAGCAGCAAAAGCAGTATGTTTTAAAGAAGCATTAGATCCAAGTTATAAAGAATATATAAAAAACGTAGTTAATAATTGCAATGTTTTAGCAAATGAATTAACTAAATATGATTTTAAAATAGTTTCAGGTGGAACAGATAATCATTTAATACTTGTTGATTTAACTAATAAAGATGTTACAGGAAAAGATGCAGAAATTCTTTTAGATAGTATAGGAATAACAGTAAACAAAAATACTGTACCGAATGAAACTAAAAGTCCATTTATTACATCTGGAATTAGAATAGGTACTCCAGCTGTAACAACAAGAGGATTTAATGAAGAAGATATGAAGGAAGTAGCGTCTATTATAAATGATGCACTTTCTAAAAAAGATAATGATTTAGAATTATTAAAATCAAGAGTTAAAGCCTTATGTGAAAAGCATCCTTTATATGAGTAATAAAGTTTATAGGTAGTTATTAATTCATAGAAAATATAAAAATTAAGAATAGTGGAGATATGTATTATTTTAATAAGAATGATTTAATACATATTTCTACTATTTTTTATTTAAAACATAATTGATTAGTTGAATTATATAAGAAAATGTAGTCAATGATATAAAAATAAAAACGTGTTATAATATAATTAATATAATATTATAGCAAAAAGGAGAAGAAGATATGAAGTTAATATCATGGAATGTTAATGGAATAAGAGCCTGTGTTACAAAAGGCTTTTTAGAATATTTTAAAGAAATGGATGCAGATATTTTTTGTATTCAAGAAAGCAAATTACAAGAAGGACAAATAGATTTAGAGCTAGAAGGGTATAATCAATATTGGAATTATGCTGAGAAAAAAGGATATTCAGGAACAGCTATATTTACTAAAGAAAAGCCATTAAGTGTAAGATATGGACTAGGAATAGAAGAGCATGATAAAGAAGGAAGAGTTATTACTTTAGAATTTGAAAATTTTTATATGGTAACAGTATATACTCCAAATTCAAAGAATGAACTTGCAAGGCTAGATTATAGAATGATTTGGGAAGATGCATTTAGAGATTATTTAAAGGAATTAGATACAAAAAAGCCTGTTATAGTTTGTGGGGATTTAAATGTTGCACATAAGGAAATAGATTTAAAAAATCCTAAGACTAATTTAAGAAATGCAGGGTTTACAGAAGAGGAAAGAAGTAAATTTACTGAGTTATTAAATGCTGGTTTTGTTGATACATTTAGATATTTTTATCCTGATGAAGTTGGAGCTTATTCTTGGTGGTCATATAGATTTAATGCAAGAGCAAAGAATGCAGGATGGAGAATTGATTACTTCTTAGTATCAGATTCAATAAAGGATAAATTAGAAGATGCTAAAATTCATTCAGAAATTTTAGGATCTGATCATTGTCCAGTTGAACTTAGAATTAATCTTTAATCAAATAAACAATTAAGCTACTTTACTACTTATATAATAAATAGTAAAGTAGCTTTTTTCATTATAGAAATTACCAATATGAGTACTTATATAAGTAATTATAAGTACATTTGTGTTATTAAAATATTTTTATGTGAAATAATATCAAAACCTCTATGATATTAATTTCAGCATAATTAGAAATTACAAATTACTTTTGAAATGAGTAATATATAAATATAGAATATTACAAAAAGTTAGAGGTGAAATTATGGACAAAAATGAAAGTAATATTTTAAGATTTTCTGTATTAGGTACAATATTTTTTGCAGTATTTGGATTAGCTTGGGGATGACTGATAAAATCAGAAATGATTATTTTTGATGGACTATATTCATTTATAAGTGTTATATTATCGTCAGCTTCTTTGGTTGTATGTAAAGTTATAGAAGTAAAAGATAATGAAGATTTTCCATTTGGAAAGTATGTTTTGGAGCCATTAGTTGTATCTATAAATTCAATTATATTAATAATAATGTGCTTATTGTCATTATATGATGCTATAAATGCTTTATTGCTTGGAGGTAATAGCGTAAATACATCATCAGCAATAGTATATGCAATAGTATCAACTTTGGGTTCATTTATTTTCTACGATAGAATAAAAAAAGCAGGAAAGAAGATAAATTCTGAACTTATAGATGCCGAAAGTATACAATGGCTAATGGATGGAATATTAAGTGCTACAGTTTTATTTGGATTTATTTTATCTGCAATAATATCAAAAACTGCATTTTCATTTATAACAAAATATATTGATCCAACTATGGTTATAATAACATCAATTTTATTTTTAAAAGCTCCTTTAAAGATATTTATAAATAGCTTTAAAGAAGTTATTGGAGTAAGGGTTCCAGAAAGAATAAGTGTAGAAGTTGAAAAGCAAGTTGAAGTTATAAAAAATGAGTATAATTTTATACAAGCAGTAACAAGAGTATTGAAAATTGGTAGAAGTGTTAAAATTGAAGTTAACTTTATTATAGGAGAAAATAACCAGTTAATAACTAAAGAAGAAGAAGAAATTATAAAAAATGAATTATATATTGGAATAGACAGTGAAAATTATTTTAAAGATATGCAAATTATATTTACAACAAATAAAAATAATTTAATCACAGCATAATTTATACAATTGAAAAGTAATATATATTATGAATAAACTATAGGGGTGATGTAGTGTCAATTAAGGAAGTTAAAAATAGCTTACCAAAAGAACTTATAGAAATTTTAGAAAATATATTTACAGATAGGCAATTAGATCTTATTTATAAAAGTTATTATAGAGGAAGAAATACTACATTTAGAATTAATACTTTAAAAGGTAATACTAAGGAAGTAATGGATGAATTAAGCATGAATAGAATAAAAGCTGTAAATCATCCGTTATTGAAAAATGCATTTATTGCAAAAGACATTAAGGAGAGTAACTTAAGAAGATTAGAGATTTATAAATATGGTAAAATATATTTACAAAATCTATCTTCAATGTTACCTCCTTTATTTTTAGATTTAAAAGAAGATTTAGTTGTTTTGGATATGTGTGCAGCACCAGGAGGAAAGAGTCTTTACATGGCTGATATAACTAAAAATAAAGCTACTATTTTAGCAAATGATGTAAATGAAATAAGAAGAGAGAGATTAAATTATAATATAGAAAAACAAGGTGCAAATTCTATAATAGTTTTAGGAGCTGATGGATGTTCTATAGGTAAACGGTTAAATAAATACTTTGATAGGGTCCTTTTAGATGTTCCTTGCTCTGGAGAAGGAATAATAACATTAAAAAGTAGTAAGGCATATAAGGGGTGGAATGAAAAAAAAGTTGCACTATGCTCAAAATTGCAAAAAAAATTATTTGATAGTGCTTATAATGCTCTTAAACCTGGAGGGATAATGGTATATTCAACATGTACTTTAAATCCTTTTGAAAATGAAGAAGTGATAGAATATGCATTAAAGAAATATCCAGACTTGAGCTTAGAAAAAATTAATTTAGAGTTACCAAATGTAATAAGAGGTTTAAGCAAATATAAAGAAAAAATATATAGTGAAGAAATTACAAAATCAATAAGAATAATTCCAAATGAAAATATGGAAGGCTTTTTTATAGCTAAATTAGTCAAAAATAAAGAATAGTTTTGATGATAAAATGCTATGTGATGCAAATTATCAATTTAAGTTTATGAATATAGTTGTAAATTCTTTAGATAAATATAAGGAATAAAATAAGTTTATATAAATAAAAATACCACTACAAAATTTGAAATCAAGCTTGTAGTGGTATTTTGTGATTGAGATTTTAGTAATGAACATGAATTAAATGAAATCTTATATTATCATTACTCCAACCTAAGTCATAAGGAACAAGTAATCTATTGGTGTTATGACATGTAACTAATGGATAGCCTTTTGAGTCAAATCCAGTAACTGTTGATATATGAGTTATTCTGCCTTTCTTTTCATATGCAACAAAATCTCCAGGTCTCATATTAAATGCAGCTTTATATGTTTGCTGATAGGAGCCTTTGGCAATATATGAAGCTCTGCCACTTCCAACCATATAATTTTTAAATCCTTGCGCATTTAACCAAGCCTTAGTCCCTTCTTTTCCTGAGTAATTCCATAAACTATTTTTCTTGAATCCACCACCTTCAAAAAGAATTTGTGAAGCAAAATTTGCACAATCCCCACCATCAGGATTATGATCTTTATATTTTGAATTATACTTAAAAGTAAACTCTTCATCTTCAGATACTCCACAATATTTATGAGCGTACTCTATTGCCTTTGTTACTCTTTCACTTGGTACAAACTCTGGTTGTTTTTGAGATAATATATAATTTTTTATTTCATCAGATTTTATATTTTTTATATCAAGTGAGTCTGCAAAAGGGTCAGTATACCATTCCTTAGTGATAATATATCTATCATTTTCTTTCTTTAAGTTTAGGTAATGATTAGTTCCAAGTCTAAAATGATTAATAATATCTGGAGTATCTATATAATAATAATTAAAATCTGTTGCAACATCACAAATTACTCCATACAAACCAGGTTCTTTTTCAGCTACTTTTCTTATCCTTACAATAGATTTTAAATCTCTAAATTTAACTGCTTGTTTTTCTGACCAATTTATTAAATAGTTAGTTTTTTTAGCTTCACTTTCATATGCCCATAAACTTACTTTTATATTTAAATCATAAAATCCCTTTAATAGTTCACAATCTCCTGAAACTATTGCAGCATTTCTTTGTTCAAATAAATCTTCTAGTAAACCTTTGAACTCTTGTTTCATTTCTTCAGATGATAAATCATTATTTAAAAAATTAATAGCTTCCTCGTCTTCATTTAAATCTTCGGCAAAAATAGTAGAAAAGTGTAGTGTATTGAAAATAAATAGTGAAATCAAAATAAAAAAAATAAATTTATATTTAAGCTTCACAAATTTCGCCTCTTTCCTCTTTAAATTATATAAGTAGTTTATACAAAAGACGTTAAATTTATCTATAAGTTATTAGTATTTTGTATGGAGGTTTTTAGCAAATAAGTAATGAAAACATATAATAAAATATTATAAATTAAGTAAGGGGAAATTTATGAAAAGACTAAACTATCTTTATGATAATGCAATGGAAGTAAAATTTGATGATGGAGATAATATTGTGTTTATTTCAGATATCCACAGAGGTGATGGAACTTTTTATGATTCTCTTCTTCCAAACAGAAATATTTATAAGACGGCGCTTGCTTATTATTATAGAAAGGGTTTCACTTATGTTGAAGTTGGAGATGGAGATGAACTTTGGAAGAATAGAAATTTTAATGATATTGCATATTGCTATAGTGATATATTTAAATTGTTTAATAGGTTAAAAGAAGAAAATAGAATTTATATGATTTATGGAAATCATGATATAATAAAAAACAGGGAAAATTTTTATTATGCACAATATAGGGCATTAAGAAAAGTTGGAGCTGATTATGGAAAAAACTTTTTAAAGTTCATTAAAGATATTAAATTTTATGAAGGTATTAATTTTAAATTTACTCCAGTTAATGAAAAATTTTTAGTTACTCATGGACATCAAGCAGATCTAATAAATTGTGATTATTGGATGATATCACGATTTTTGGTAAGATATGTATGGAAATTTTTAAATGGATTAGCAGGATTTAATGATCCAACAAGCCCTGCTAAAAATAATAAAAAAGGAAGCAAAGTTGATAGAAAGCTTGAAAAATGGACAAAAGAAAATGGTAAAATGTTGCTATGTGGACATACTCATAATAGTAGAATGCCAGGAAGTCTTGAACCACCATATTTTAATGATGGATGTTGTGTGTTACCATATGCAATGACAGCAATAGAAATAGAAAGTGGAAAAATATCTCTTATAAAATGGAGCGTGGAATCTCAAGAATCAGGAGTTCTTTGGGCAAGAAGAAAAGTTATTACTGGTCCAGAAAATCTAGAAGATTATTTATTATGGGCTAGAAACGAGAGAATTAGAATTATAAATGATGCTAAAGAAGAAGAAGGAATTAAAATAAAAAATACAAAATAAAGGAGAGATATATATGAACTCAATTGACTTACATTGTGATACAGCTAGTAGATTATTATATGAAAACCTAAAGCTAAAGGAAAGTATTTGTAAAGTTGATATAAAAAAATTGAAGGAAGCAAAAGCATTAGCACAGGTTTTTGCACATTTTATAGAACTAAATATAGTAGATAATCCATATTTAGAATTTAAAAGAATGCATGAAATTTTAATGAAAGAATTAAAAGAAAATTATAATGATATTGAAATTGTAACGAATTTAAAGGAATTAGAAAGCGTTAATAATAAAGGGAAACTAGGAGCTTTTCTATCAATAGAAGAAGGTGAAGTGTTAGAAGGAAAAGTAGAAAGAGTAAAAGAAGTTTATGATATGGGAATAAGATTTATAACTTTAACATGGAATTTTCCTAATAGCATAGGCTATCCAAATGCAGGGTATAAATATAAAGATAATGGTTTGACTGCTAAAGGAAAAGAAATAGTTAATGAAATGGAAAGAGTTGGAATAATACCTGATTGTTCTCATTTATCAGATGGTGGATTTTACGATTTAGTAGATATATGCAGAAAGCCTTTTATTGCAACTCATTCTAATTCTAGAGAAATCACTAATCATTCAAGAAATTTAACAGATGATATGATAGTAAAATTAGCTAATAAGGGTGGTGTGATGGGATTAAACTTTTGTGCACCATTTTTAGGAAGAAACAAGGTTCCAACAATTGAATCCATGATAGCACATATTAAACATATAAGAAATATTGGAGGAATAGATGTACTTTCACTTGGAACAGATTTTGATGGAATTGAAAATGAAGTAGAAATTAGAAATATTGGAGAAATAGGAAAACTTAGAGATGCCTTAATAAAAGAAAATTTCACAAACTCAGAAATTGATAAGATATTCTTTAAAAATGTAAAAAGAGTGATTAAAGAGTGTTTATAATATAAATTAAAATTTAGGAGAAAAAGATGGAAAACTTACAAGGAAAAATAGCATTAGTTACAGGTGCATCACGTGGTATTGGAAAGGCAATCGCCGTTGAATTAGCTAAAGAAGGAGCAACAGTAATTATAAATTACTCAAAAGATGATGATGGTGCAGAAACTACATTAGCAGAAATAATTGCATTGGGAGGATATGGTAAATTATATAAGTGTAACATATCTGATTATGATATGAGCAAAGAAATGATTGACTATGTTATAGAATCCTTTGGGAAAATAGATATATTAGTAAATAATGCAGGAATATCTACTATAGGATTATTTATGGATTCTTCAAAAGAGGATATAGATAATGTAATGGGAATAAATATTCTTGGAGCTATGTACTTAAGTAAACATGTACTTCCACATATGATTTCAAAAGGGAAAGGAAATATAATTAATATATCTTCTATATGGGGTGATGTTGGAGCTTCATGTGAAGTAATATATTCTACTTCAAAAGGTGCAATAAATTTATTTACTAAATCACTTGCTAAGGAAGTTGCGCCAATGGGAATAAGAGTCAATGCAATTGCGCCAGGAGTAATTAATACAGAAATGAATGCATTTTTATCAGAAGATGAAAGAAGTGAATTAGAAGAGGAGATACCAATGGGGAGATTTGGTGAGACGGACGAAATTGGAAAATTGGTAGCCTTTATATGTAATGATTCATGCAAATATTTAACTGGACAAATCATAAAAGTTGATGGAGGACTTATTTAGAATTAATATTAGGTAATTGATAATAGACATAAACTTCTATTTAAGTTTAAAAGCTTCTTTAAGTAAGTAAAATCAATGGTTAAAAAGGATGTCGCGAAACGCGACGCCCTTTATAAAAATAAGAGATTAACTTTATAAAGGCAATAAAGCCTATTTGAAATTGAATAAATTCATTTTAAATAAAAATAATATGTTAAAGTGATATTCAATACTATAAGTTAGTATGAAAAAGCCTATAATTATTTTTTATATTTCTTAAATATTTTCTTTATTGATATTACAATAAGTTTTACAAGTAAATAGACAAAGAATATATAAATAAAACCATATAAGCCATAAGCAATATCAGCAAATTCCATATTACCTCTATTTGTTAGTTTTTGTTGTATTTCTATAGCAAAAACTATAACTATCATTACTGTTAATGTATATATAAAAGATATTGCTGTAATGCTATATCTAGCAAGTTTTTTAAATAAAATTTGTGTTATTCCAAATATGATAATTCCTATTAAAGCCATGAATATAAAGTGGAGTTGTTTGTCATTTAATGGATATCCAGCTATGCTAACAATATCTAAAACTTTATCATGTAAGTCATTAATAATGCTAGCTATTAATTTCAATATTTCTACCATAGATATTCCCCCTATGTTTTTTATCATTTATTATATCATTAAATATAACAATTTACTAATTTTGTATAATAAATATACTTTGAATATCTAATGTTTAACTAAAGAAGGTTTACAGAATATTATAAATTAGATATAGTTTAATTAGATAAAAGAAAATAAATAGAGATTTTGTTAAGAGTTAAAATAGAACTCTTAAAAGAGAAAGGACTTAATAATATGGGAAAAGTATTAGTACTAGCAGAAAAGCCTTCTGTTGGTAGAGATATAGCAAAGGTTCTAAAAAGTAATCAAAATAAGGGATCATATATTGAAGGAAGTAAGTATGTAATAACTTGGGCGTTAGGCCATTTGGTTGGTCTTCAAGATCCAGAAGGTTATGATGAAAAATATAAAACTTGGAGAATGGAAACCCTTCCAATGTTACCTAAGTATATGAAGCTAACAGTTTTAAAAAAGACATCTAAGCAATTTTATGAAGTGAAAAAGCTTTTAAATAGAAATGATATTGAAGAAATAGTAATAGCTACAGATGCTGGTAGAGAAGGTGAGCTTGTAGCAAGATGGATTATAGAAAAGGCAGGAGTTAAAAAGCCTATAAAAAGACTATGGATATCATCTCAAACTGATAAGGCGATATTAGATGGTTTCAAGAACTTAAAGCCTGGAAGCCACTATGAAAACCTATATAAGGCAGCAGTATGTAGAGCAGAAGCTGATTGGATAGTTGGACTTAATGCAACAAGAGCTTTGACATGCAAATATAATGCGCAACTTTCAGCAGGAAGAGTACAATCTCCAACTTTAGCTATGATAGTTGATAGAGAAGATGAAATAAAGAATTTTAAACCAAAAGACTTTTATACTATATCTGCAAAAGCAAATGGAATATCCCTTCAGTGGATGAATAGTGATAATAATTTAAGGATTTTCAATGAAGAAGTAGCAAATAAGATTTTAAATAACTTAAAGGGACATGATGCTAAAGTAACATCTATAACAGAAACTCCTAAAAAGAAGTTTTCACCAGCTTTATATGATTTAACAGAGCTTCAAAGAGATGCAAATAAAATATGGGGATATTCAGCAAAGCAAACTTTATCAATAATGCAAAGGCTTTATGAAAATCATAAGATATTAACATATCCAAGAACTGATTCTAGATATATATCTACAGATGTTGTTTCAACTATTCCAGAGAGATTAAAAGCAATATCTATTGGTGAATATAGAATGGCAGCATCTGAAATATTAAAGGGAAAAATAAGTGCTAATAAAAGCTTTGTAGATAATAGCAAAGTTAGCGATCACCATGCAATTATACCGACTGAACAAAAGCCAAACTTAAGTAATTTAAGTTCAGAGGAAAGACATATATATGACCTTGTAGTTAAAAGATTTCTAAGTGTTTTAATGCCTCCATTTGAATATATACAAACAAACATTAAAGCAGAAATAAATGGAGAAAATCTTGTTGCAAAGGGGCAAGTTATAAAATCAAAAGGCTGGAAAGCTTTATATGATAAAGAAATAATAGATGATAATTCAAAAGAAGATGATTTAAAAGAGCAGGTGCTTCCAAAGCTTAATACAGGAGATATATTAAAGATAAATTCAGTAGATTTAAATAAAGGGCAAACTAAACCACCAGCTAGATTTAATGAAGGAACTCTTTTATCAGCTATGGAAAATCCTCAAAAATATATTAGTGTAGATAAAGATTCTGCTAAAACATTAAACGAAACAGGTGGGCTTGGAACTGTTGCAACTAGAGCAGATATAATAGAGAAATTATTCAATTCTTTTGTAATAGAAAAGAAAGGTAAAGAAATAATACCTACATCTAAAGGAAGACAGCTTATAGATTTAGTTCCAAAAGAGCTTAAATCACCATTATTAACTGCAAAGTGGGAAAAGAGATTAGATGGAATAAGTAAAGGAAAAGAAGATTCTAATTTATTTATAAAAGAAATGAGAAATTATGCTGTAGCATTAATAGAATCTATAAAAGGAACTGATAGTAAATTTATTCATGACAATAAAACAGGTAAGAAGTGTCCTAATTGTGGCAAATACCTTTTAGAGGTAAAAGGTAAGAATGGAGTCATGAATGTTTGCCAAGATAGAGAATGTGGATATAGAGAAAATGTAAGTAGAACTACTAATGCTAGATGTCCAGAATGTAAAAAGAAATTAGAACTTAGAGGACAAGGAGAAGGTCAAATTTATGTTTGTCCTAATACTAATTGTACATTTAGAGAAAAGGCTTCAGTATTTAATAAAAGATTTAACTCTAAGTCTGATAAGGTAAATAAAAAAGAAGTAAACAACATAATGAAGAAGATGAAAAAGGAAGCTGAACAGACTTCTGTTGAGGATAATCCATTTTCAGCTTTACTTGGAAAAATTAAATAGATAAAACTTTAATTAAATGCTATAAATGAACATTCAAATGTTTATTTATGGCATTTTTAAATTATGAAGATTTATTAATCATTTATAAATTGGATTTTTAACAAATTTAATAAAGTGATGAAATGAAAAATAGTATGTAATTTAATAAAATAAATATAATTAAAAATATTCAAAATTATTTAGTTCTGCATATATAGATAACATAATGATATATATTATTATTAAAATATTCTTTGCTAAATATATTCGTGACGAACTAAATTTAGCACCGCATCCTTTCTATTTCTGCGAGTTTTAAAAAGAAGATGACTCGATTTCTGTACGTCTTTTTTCAGATTTTAATTTTTCTATTTTGGTCATTATTTTAATATAATATCGTTTATTTTATCTTTTATCTTTCAATATCTGAATTAATAATGCATTAAGGAGTAAAAAAAGTATAAAAGAACAATGACTTTTTAATTAAATTAAATAAATATTGAAAAAATTAATATTTATTTAAAAATATGAAAGAAAGTTCTAGTTTGCAAATAAATAAATCAATTATATAATAAATAGGAATCAAGAAAAAATTGTAATAAATGTTAGAAAAGAGGGATAATATGAATAAAATGTAAAGAATCTATAATATGGAATTTAACAAGGAGCTGTGTTTGGAATTGTAGATTCTGTTGTGTTGCGCAAAATGCACAGGAGGAATGGAAAAAGTAAATGTAAATAAAGATCCTAAATTCAAGTATGATAATGAACTATCATATGAAGAAAAAATAAAAATAATAGATCAATTAGAATATGGAAAATATAGAATAGACTTTTCAGGAGGAGATTTATTGATAGATCCTCTTAACCTTGATGTAATTGAATATGCATCAGAAAAACTTGGTAGTGAAAATGTTGGAATTAGTATTTCAGGTAGATTTGTAGATGAAGAAATGATTGAAAAACTAAAAGGAAAATTCATTTTTCGTATATCCACATTTTGTTACACTTAGTAACAAGTGGATTGATAACAAATGTGTTATCGAAGTTTTTATTAAGAAAGTGGAAAAGAGATAAATGGTACACACCTGTGGACTCCATGAAAATGGCCGTTTTCATATTAAACTCTTCTTCCACTTTTTTTATTTCTTTTAATAAGTGGTTGAAGCCATTAACATCATTCTTTATTCTAAATGGCTTCTTGAAAACATCTCCGTTGGGTGCAAGTATTGCAACATAAAAAAAATCTGCTGAAACATCAATTCCTACTGTAGGACTATTAAAAAATTTAGATATTGTAAATATCTCCTTTAAATTTAGTTTAGAGATAGAATAGAAATTCAAATCTATCAGTTAGCCTATAACGTTGTTTGTGACATGGGTAATTCCCAAAGGGAAACCCAACCAGAGCTAAACATAGAAATCTACCTGATGGAAAGATACGCTAATTTGCGGGTATAGGCTCATAAAGCTTCCCAGGAGGATTACATCTATCATATATTTAGAAGTATTATACTAAAATATATTTAATTTGGTTAGGCCCCAAAATGGATTTAAATAGAAAACCATTATTACAAAATATATGCGTTCTGCATCTGAAGATGCTAGACGAGATATATTTAAAAATATGAATATTAAAATAATGATATGAATTAATGTTCGTTAGAAATACATTAAGTTTTCTATAAAATGTTATATCTATATCATACAAGGAGAATAGCAAATGAAGTACTCAAGAAATGTAAAAATGTTATTAATTGTATCGATATTTATGAATTTGAGTTTATTTACTCCAATAGAAACCGTATATTTCACAACAAAAGGGGTTCCAGTACAGATTATTTCTTTACTAAATTTAATAGTTCCAATAGGATGTGCAGTATTAGAAATACCAACAGGAATAATAGGTGACTGCATTGGAAGGAAAAAAACATTATCTGTTGCAATGGGGTGTTTTGCTCTTTCAAGTTTTTTACTTATTTTTTCTAACTGTGTTCCTATGTATTTTATTATATATTTAGTTGAAGCAGTTGGATGGAGTTTCTTTTCTGGAAATACAGATGCAATAATAGTAGAAGATGTAAAGGGAACTAACCTTAATTTAGGAGCACAGTTTTCTTTCTTTTATGCAGGCTTTAGTATTGCGCCAATAATAGCAGGGATGCTTAATTCCACAATACTTAAGAATGCAAATGGCGATACATATAGGATGTTAATAATCTTAACATTTATTTTTAAGTTTTGTTCGTTCATCTGTACAATATTTTTAAAACTTAAAAGTGATATAAGTAAAGGCTCAAATGAAGCAAAAATAATATTTTTTTCTTGTTTGCGTAAGGTTTTATTAGAGAAGGAATCAATTTTTATAGTTTTTTATGAAGCATGTGGGAGACTACAATATTATATACCAGTTCTTACACAAACTATGTTAAATAGAAATGGATTTGATATAAAGTTATTTGGAGTTTTATACACGTTAATTACAATAATAACTGCAGTAGCACAATTTTTTGCTAACAAGATTTTGGAAAAGACTAACAATAGATTTGTGCTTAAAAATTCTATGATTCTTCTAGTATTTTCAGTAATGCTGATGATATCAAATAATAATATTTTGATAATTTTAGGATTATTATTAATTTCAATAGTAGGTCCTATAAGAAATTTACCATTAACTTTAATAAAGAATAAAGAAATTGAGGATGAAGTACGTTCAACTTATTTATCGATAATATCATTTTTAGTATTAACATTAAATTTTGTAGTGTTATCAATTGTAGGATTTATATTCTCATATAGCAGAGTTTGTGGACTAGCAGCGTTAATGGTGGTAATTTTTATAGGCGGAGCTATTAGCGTAAATAAAATTTGTTTAGAGGGAGATAAATAAGGAGTATACATGAATGAATATATAATTAACACATTAAAAAAGAAAAAGTTATGTTCGATTGCTACATTTAATGGGGTATTTATAGATAATGCGGTAGTGTTTTATTTATCTCAAAATTTTAATATTTATTTTGGAGCATATAATTATACTACAAAATGTAAATTTATAAATGTTAATAAGTTAGTTGCATTAACTATAGGAAATATACAAATACATGGAAGATGTGTAAAAATAGGTAAGAATAGTTTAGAATATGAAAAGATAAAAGCAGAATATTTAGAGAAGTTTCCTTACTATGGAGAATATTTAAGGGATAAGAATAATTATTTATATAAAGTAACTCCTTTAGTATTGTGGATGTACGATAATAGAAAAAGTGGTATGAATCGAGAAAAAATAATATTTAATGAAGAATATTATAAAAGAATTAAACCATATGATTATGTTGAAAACATACAATTAGATTATTTTAAGTATGTTTAAGAAAGAATGGTGTAAAGTGAAACTATATAATAGAGAAGTAAATGATTTATTGACAAAATCAAAATTGCCAGATGCTGATTATGTAATTAATCCATACATAGGATGTACGCATAAATGCATATATTGTTATGCTGAGTTTATGAATAGATTTGCTCGTTGTTCAGAAAAGTGGGGAGAATATATAATAGTAAAAGATGCTAAAAAGGATATTAAGTGCAATGATATGGAAGAAAAAACTATACTAATTAGTTCAGTTACTGATCCGTATAATTCTATAGAGAAAAAATATAGAAAAACAAGAATGGTTCTAGAACAGTTAGTAGATTCAGAGGCAAATATTGAAATATTAACAAAGTCTAAAAATATGTTAGATGATATTAAGATAATAAAAAAAATTAAAAATATAAAAGTAGGAATCTCTATGAATACTATAGATGATACGTTTAGAGAAAAAATTGAACCATGTGCAAGTTCAGTTGATGAAAGAATTAATACTTTAAAGGTATTACATGAGAATAATATAAATACATATGCATTTATATCTCCAATTTTCCCAGGGATAACAGATTGTAAAAAGATAGTGGATAGTGTTAAGGAATATGCTGATTATGTTTGCTTTGAAAATTTGAATCTAAGAGGAAATCATAAAAAGGTAGTCTTAGATTTTATAAGTACGAATTATCCTGATTTAATGGATTTATATAATAATATTTATGTTAAAAAGGATTTAAGCTATTGGGAGAACTATCAGAAAGATTTAAATAACTATTTAGAATCATTAGAAATAGATTGTAAATATTATTTCTATCATGACAAAATAAAAAAACAATGATAATAAAATAATAGAAAGGATAATTATAATGAAGATAGGTGTAAATTATGATGTAAAAGATTTTGAATGTATAGAAAAACTAGAAAAATATGATTTTGTAGAAATATCAGATTTTATATTTCCTGAAAGAATACTAGATGCAGAAAAGATACTTGAATCAGCATTCAATAGAAAAAATAAATTAAATATTCAATGTTTGGAGGGACCTATTCGTGATATTAAACCAGAATCAGGCGATCCGAAAATAAGACAAATAACTGTAAATAGATTTAGCATCAAAATATAATATAAAGTATGTAATGTTTTCAACTACTTTTGATAATTTGGTTAAGTTTGATTTTTATTCTGAAATGTGGCTAGAAAGAAATGTGAAATTATGGAAAGAAATAATAGAATATGCAGAAAAGAAAAATGGTATTTGTTTATATTGTAATGTTTGGGATGAAAGCCCATACTTATTAAAAGAGTTAATTGTAAGGATGTTGTGTGGTGTATACAGACGTTCGATAAAGGTGATACTCAGGAATCAATAAACTTATTAAGATCATTTATAAAAGACATATAAGCCAGACAGGAGAAGAAGATTTCTTACAAAATCATCACAAAACTTGTGGGGATTTTTGTAATATTAAAAATAAGTTAATAAAGATAAATTCAGTAGATTTAAGTAAAGGTCAAACTAAGCCACCAGCTAGATTTAATGAAGGAACTCTTTTATCAGCCATGGAAAATCCTCAAAAATATATTAGTGTAGATAAAGATTCTGCTAAAACATTAAACGAAACAGGTGGGCTTGGAACTGTTGCAACTAGAGCAGATATAATAGAAAAATTATTTAATTCTTTTGTAATAGAAAAGAAGGGAAAAGAAATTATACCTACATCTAAGGGAAGACAGCTTATAGATTTAGTTCCAAAAGAGCTTAAATCACCATTATTAACTGCAAAGTGGGAAAAGAGATTAGATGGAATAAGTAAAGGAAAAGAAGATTCTAATTTATTTATAAAAGAAATGAGAAATTATGCTGTAGCATTAATAGAATCTATAAAAGGAACTGATAGTAAATTTATTCATGACAATAAAACAGGTAAGAAGTGTCCTAATTGTGG